>NZ_JBEOXS010000062.1:0-40333 GCF_040296705.1 Streptomyces sp. NPDC002055 | reverse complement strand
CAAGGTGCCCTCACCGAGGGTCTGCGGTTCGCGGTTACGGGTGCGCATCACAGCTCCTCGGCGTAGGCGGCGGCAGCGTCGACCGGGTTGGTCCATGCCTGGCGAGCGGGCACGTTAGGCCGGGTTCCCGGCCGCGCCAAACCGCCGGAGCGCGCGTTCATGACCTCGTTGACCATGCTGGTCAGCACGCTCGGGTGCTTGGGGTTGGCCGCGAAGTTCTGCAGTCCGGCTCGGATGTGCTCCGGGGCGATGCCCTCGCCCAGCAGCTTCTTGGTGATCCGCCCGAGGTGTCCGATCACGTCGCTGGGCGGGCGCTCGTCGCAGGCAGCGGTGTACTCGCCGATGAGCTGGTTGGCCGTGACGGTGGCTGCGGGCGCTGTGCGCCCCGTAGGTGCAGAGGATCCAGGATCCAAGATCCTAGATCCAGGCGCCGAGCCCTCCCCGAGGCTTCGGGGAAGGTTCGGGGAGGACTCGACGAATGCGCCTTGACCTGCGCTTTTCATGCCAGCGTGGCCAGACCTGCCAGCCATGCCGTCGAAGGCGTCCTGCTGGGCGATGGGAGCCTGGTCTACGTGGCCGCGAGGCGTTGCGGCCGGCTGAGCCGGCAGATCGAGGGCGCGGGGAGTATTCGGCGAAGCCTCGGCGAGCCTTCGGGGAGGGGTGGGCGACTCCTCGACCCGCTGGGTGCAGGTCCCCTTGCAGGGGGCGCACCGGTCGGCGGCCTGGTGCTGCGGGCAGGAGGGCAAGCGGGACTGACTCGGCTTGTCGATCTTCTGGTGCTCGGCCCAGGTCACGATGTGGAGGTAACGGCGGCCGTCGCAGCCGGTGTACCGACAGATCAGCGCCGCGTCGGCCAGCTGCTGCAGGTCGTCCTCGACGTGAACCGGAGTGCGCTCGGAACGCAGCGGCCACAGCAGCCCCGCGATGATCGCGGCGTTGTCGCGGTGACGCCCGTAGTCGTCGGCCTGGGTGAGGAGACCGAAGAAGGTCCGCTCAGCGTGGACGGTCACCTCAGCGAGCGACTCGCTGGTGAAAGCTTCCGGCTTGATGGTTCGTATCCGCGCCATGTCAGCAGCCCCGACCGGCGACGAACGCGTCGCTGCGAGCGAGGGTCGCGTCGGCGAGGTCAAGGATGTGTGGCCGGGTCCAGTCCGCCTCAGGCCAGACCCGCAGGATCCACCGGGCTGCGACCCTGGCCGTGTTCCGGCCCAGCTCCATGGTCTCCCCGGCCTCGTCCTTGACGATGGCGTGCGGGTGGGGCCACGCCTGCTTCGGATCGGTGAGGCTGACCCGGATGGTGGCCGCGCCCGGGATCATGTCGGCCAGCAGGGCCGCAAGGCGGCGCAACCGGTCGCCGGCCTCCGTGCCGACCGTGGTTCCGCTCACGGTATCGGGCATGCGATACTCCGTCGTTTGTAGAAGGCGGAGCGGCCGTCTCGTCGAAAAGTTCAGCCGCACCGCTGCTTGTGAATCCGCACCCTTCGGGGTTGCGGCCTGGTGCCTGGGAGTGGGTAGCTCCCAGGCACCGGTGACTCTCTTGGGCTCGTCAGCCCTCGGGCCCGGACAACTTGTTCACCACGTCGCGCCTCCCCCTCTTCGGGCTACTACGAACCGAGCCTCTCGACGTCCTCATCAGTTGATGAGGACGGCACGACCATACGCCGATGAGGACAGAGCATGTCAACTGGCGAAGATGGATGGATCCAGGCTGGACGTGTATCGTCTACCTCAGTTGATACCCTCGCCCACCTGACAGGCCCCAAGCCCCAGCGGAAGGACGATCTTCACCATGAGCGACGGAGCACGCGAGGCGACACGCTCCCTCGCCGAAAAGATCGACCACCTCTTCAAGACGATCCACCCCAAGGAACGGGGGTCGTACTCCTACAAGGAGGTGGAGTCAGGCATTCGCGACAGAGGTGGCCCGACGGTCTCCGCCAGCTACATCCATCAACTGCGGACCGGGCAGCGAGACAATCCGACCATGAAGCACCTCGAAGCCTTGGCTGACTTCTTCGGCGTTGCGCCGTCATACTTCTTCAACGAGGAATCGTCCGAGCGGATTGCCGCCGAGCTTTCGATGCTCGCCACAATGCGCGACACCCGGGTGCGGTCGGTCGCCCTGCGCGCGTCAGGCCTCTCAACTGGGACTCTGGAGACACTCCAGGACCTTATTGAGCGGGCACGCACCCTCGAAGGGCTCAACAAGGACGACAACACCACCGGACGCACCCCATAGCCTGCCGACCAACATCAAGTCACAGGTTGGCATGAGTTAGCCCTTTTGATCATGAAGCATTTCGCTGCAGCATGCACCTTGTGTCCGATTAATGAAGCACGCTGAGTAATTTGGACATCTTCATCAGTTGCGATCTTCCCTCTGGTGACTCAGCGTGCCAATGAGCGCACACCGCAATTGGCATATGGTGCGGGCATCGCTGTACCAACCACACGGGCGCCGCCATGCATGACCGGCTCCCAGCACGACCCCGGGAGTTCCGTTGCGTCTACGCGGACGACTCCGGCCGATCTTGACGCGCCGTAAGCGTCAGAGTCCCCATGACCCTCTGGCCGGGATACAAATCCCTTTCCCGTTCGACATCCAGCGCTTCTGCGACAACGTGGCCGCTCATCGCGGGCGCCCACTCAGTGTGGAGGCCGTCGAAGGAATCAACGGGTCAGACGACGAGTTGTGCGGCCTCTGGGTCGAGCTCGAAAACAGCGACTGCATCTTCTACGAAGCGTCGACCTCTCCCCTGCACCGGGACCACATCGTCCTTCACGAGATCAGCCACATGCTTCTCGGGCACACCACTCCTAACGGCGCCGACCCCGGGGCTGACGGAGGTCTGTTCACCGGAATCGACCCACGCACCATCCGCAACGTGCTCGGGCGCGCCAACTTCAGCAGTCCGCAGGAACGGGAGGCCGAGCAGCTCGCCACCCGGATCGCGGGGGTCGCCAAGGTCAAGCCCATGGCGAGCGGCCGCGCCCCTGAGCTGGATCGTCTCGACGCAGCTCTCCGCTCCGAGTGATGTCAATGCCCGGAGTTGAAGCACTCGTGACCGTCCTGCTCTGGTGCACAACCGGGTGGCGCGCCACCAAGGTCTGGCGCAAGGGTCAGGATCGTGCCCTGTGGTGGGCCTTCTTCGGCCTCACCGTGATGATGACACTTCGACTGCCGGCTGGACGAGCCCTGGATCAGCTGACCGGCATCACGGATCTTTCGTATCTGTTGAAGCACCTCTTCGGCGGAGTCCTCGGCTCAGCTGCGGTACTTGCATTCCTGCGAAGCGTTTCCGGACAGCGAGACGGCAGTTCCCGGATGAGACGGCTGCGCATCCTTCTGCCCCTTGCCGCCGCGGCCGCAATGTCAGCGCTCTTCTTCGCCAAGCTTCAGCCGTACGAGACCAATGTAATATTCAAGGACTTCGCGGCTCACATCGCACTCCTCGTCTATACCGTCGTGTTCCTGGGCTTCCTCAGCACTTCACTCCTGAGCGGGATGCGTGTCTGCTGGCGCTGGGGTCGGGACTCAAGTAGCGGCGCCCTCGGCTGGGGGCTCCGGCTTATCGGCTTCGGTCTGGGTGCGGGGGTCGCGTACGCCTTGGTCCGTATCGCAGCGCAGCTCACGCGCTTCAGTGGAAACGGAATGCTCCCTGGCGCCCTTGATGATCGCGTGAGCAGTCTCCTTCTTCTCATCGCGCTCCTCTTCATCGTCACCGGTAGCACACTTCCAGTGCTCGGCAAGCTACTCGCCGGCAAAGCCGAACGGAGAGAGCTTCTGCGCCTTTACCCCCTGTGGCGCGAGCTCACCGAAACCATCCCTTCTGTACGCCTCGACCCCCCGCGTGGCGTAACCGCCGAACGGCTTGACATCCGCAACATTCACGGGCGCCTGTACCGCCGCACCATCGAGATTCGCGACGCCGCACTCGCGCTCAGCGACCACGCGCCCCTCAACCTTCGCGAGCGCGCCAGACAGCACGTGGAAGCGAGGGGACTCTTCGGAGCCCAGGCCCTCGTCAGCACTGAGGCTTGCTGGATTGCCGCCGCCCGCCGTTCAAAGCTGCGCGGCGACATGCCCACCAACAAGGAACACCAACCAGCCGGGGGTGGCCGGGACCTGCGCAGCGAGATCACCGCGCTCACCCAACTGTCCGACGCCTACTACTCCGACCTGACCCGCGAATTTGCGGACGCCTGCGAACGTCCGCTGGAGACCCAGCTATGAGCTTCACCCCACCCGCCACGCCTTCCTACTCCGAAGCGACCCACAGGGTGAAGGTCGCCAAGCTGATCACGGACGTACTAGCTCCAGGCAACCTCGTCATCGCGCTGCTGCTCCTCGTCGGATGGCACAGCACAGGCAGCTTCACCGGCATCGGCTGGGGACTCTTCGCCGCGTTCTTCTGCGGCATCATCCCCATCGCGATCATTCAGCTCGGCGTCCGCCGCGGAAAGCTCACCGACAAGCACGTCCGCATCCGTAAGCAGCGCATAGCTCCGCTGGCCACCGCGCTCGTCTCGGTGGTCACCGGCATCGTGCTGCTCTACGTCCTCGGCGCGCCGCGCGAAGTCTCGGCACTCGTCGTCGCCATGCTGGTCGGCCTCGCCTCCACCCTCGCGGTCACCATCTGGTGGCAGATCTCCGTGCACAATGCCGTCGCCGGCGGCTTCGTCATGATCCTTCTGCTGGTATACGGGCCCGTCGTGATCCCCACAGTTCTCCTCATCGTGGCCATAGGCTGGTCCCGCCGAGTCCTCAAGGCCCACACGATGGCTCAGCTCTGCTGTGGAACCGCACTCGGCTCCATCGCCGCTACCATCTTCGCTGTCCTCAACTAACCTCCCCAGCGCCACGCAGCTTCGGTTCGACTCGCCGATCAGCACCGCTACCTTTCGGTTCACCACCGAAGCCGTCACGCTCGGCGGCACACAGATCCCCGCAGGCAAGCCGGTGCTGGTCGCCATCGGCGCCGCCAACCGTGATCCGGAGCGCTGGTCGAGCCCGGACAGGCTGGATTTCGACCGGAGCGCCACTGCTCACCTGAGCTTCGGGCACGGTATCCACCGCTGCGTTGGCGCGCCCCTCGCCAAGACGGAGGTGGAGATCGCGCTCCGCTCGCTGCTCGCGGTACCCCAACATCCGGCTCGCGGTGCCGACCGAGCAGCTCACGTGGCGGCGGACGCGCCTGGTACGGGGCCTCTCAGAGCTGCCGGTCCTCCCGAATCCCGCCTAGGAAGAGCCGCAACAGCCTTCGATATCCGCGCCATTCCGCTGCTTCAGCGTGTCGCCGTTGCTGGAGTCAAGGATGCTGCGCAGATGGGAAGTCGCCGTGGGTCTCTACCCGCGCCAGCGGCGGCAAGGACTTCGACTGGCGCACGAGGCCGAGGACGAACTTCTTGTCAGCCGGTGCCAGATGTGGCTGCGACGCGACCAGGCGCTGCTTGGCCTTTGGCCACGGCCGGGCTACTGCCTGCCAGGGCAGGCATCGGACAGGCCCGGACAGGCCCATGGGTTGTTGCCCTGGCGGCAGGTGGCGCCACAGAGTGTCGGGTGGGTCGAGCCCACGGGCATCTTGCGTTCCTTGCCCTGCTGTACCAGGCTCGGGCCGCATCAAAGCTGTCCTAGTACCGAACCGGTCCACAGACTGGGCCTTGCGGACAACCAGCTCGACCCAGACATGCCGGAGTCGTCGCAGCACGTGCTAGCAACTGACGTTCGGCTCTGTGCCGGCGTCCTCGAGACCGTGGATGGGAGAACAGGTGTCGATGTTACGCAGCATCGTTGTGGCAGTCACAGCAGTAACGGTCCTCATAGGAGGGTCGGCCGTGACGGCCACCGCCAACACGGCGAACGCACCGAAGGAGCAGCTGACCGTCGTTGCTGAGGGCCGCATCTTGGAGTGCTTCCCCTGGACTCACGACGAGTGGTACGCCCACGCGGAGGGCGACGCCTGCCGTCCGGGCTACACCGAAGGCACCATCACCAGCTACAGAGCAGGGGAGTGTGGGTTCATCCTGGTGAAGTGGTTCAAAAGGAGCGGCGGTTTGGCGGGTTCCTGGCGTTCGGACGCAGCCTGCGACTTGAAGTCCAAAGACTTCATGTCGGATCCCGCTCCGCACGGAGCCACACGGGTTCAAGTCAACATGGGGCGTTCGCAGTCATAACTGGGCGGCGGAGCCGGTGGCATGGACCGGTCTGCGGCAGGGGCTCCTGTCCAGGGGGGTCCTCGTTGAGGTGCTGCCCGGGAGAGAGGTCTCCCGGGCAACACGACGCAGTTGCTCCACCCCTTTGGGCGACGGCTCCCGGCCCGGCTCAACCGCCACTGCGTGAGCCCAACCCCTGACTGTTCCCGAGCAGCCCGCCGCTTCCTCGACCGGCCGACTCACGTTCGGCGGCGACCGGCAGGGGGGGGAGAGCGCCGTGCTCGCTGGATGGCCGCGGCCTGACGGACGTCAGAGCAAGGAGCCGTCCATCCACTGCCGCGACCTGCAGCAACCTCTGGTGCGGGTCGCGGCAGAAACCGCCCTGGACCATTGAACCACTGGGCCCGGCCTGCCAACCCCAAGATGCCCATTGGCTTCAATGAATGGGCGGCCTCCATAATGCCATTGACCAACTTAAGGGATCACTAGAATGGCGGCCGCTGAGGCAAGCGACCAGTGCAACCGATCCAATTACTCTGCTCTCCTTTGGGAGGCGCAAAGCAATCACATTACGGGTTCCGTGCGATATGCTCACACAATTCGGCCGATATCGCCGGCTGAGTGAGGTCCATCTTGCTGGAGCAGTGCGGATCCAATAATTCCTTCACTTTCCGCTCATCTTCGCGGATCAGAGCGAAAGTGCGACTGGTGCGGTGACGGCACCGGGCAGCCTCACATCCGTGGCGATCACGTCCGCAGAATTGTAAATGTCGAGGTACGGACGCAGCAGGCCCCGGGCTGTGACGAGAAACCCACACAGACTGGGCCCTCTTCGGTGGCGGCAAATGTGAGAGCATCTGCAGGGCATTGTCGCTCGGAATTAAAGCCGGAATCACGTTCAGAGTTCGACGTGGACAAGCTTCACCCCCATCACCGCACCGATGCGACGGCTTGGCGAAATAGGTTTCCGCATGCGCGCGGAGGAATCCAGTGATGCCATAAGCCGTCAGGAAGTCACTAACGAGGGACATCTCGTATGCGGTCAGCGCCCCCGGGCTGTGGGGGTTCGCCGGGCCGGTGGCGATGCGGACGGCCGCGACAGGCGGCGGCACGGGGAGAACACCCAGGATCAACTGGCCACCGGTGAGGGGGCGTGGACGTGGTGGAGCAGCAGGCGGGTAATGCTCGCCTGCTGCTCCGCGATCTCTTCGTTCACTGAGGTCACTAGTTCACCCAGCTCGGGCATACGTTCTGCCTCTGGCCCTTGCAGTAGGCGGTTATAACGCCGACCTTCTGTCCGGCGCCCGCATCGTACTCACCGTCGAGGGTCTTCCGGGAGTACTGCGCGATGACCGTCACCCTCACGTATTCGTCCCCCTTCTTCATGTCGGTCCAGTATTCGATCCGGTTGTCGTCTAACTCTTTGGCGTTGGCGGAGATGGCGGCGTTGACGGCTCTGCACGTTCTGATGTTGTGCGGGCGGGAGAAGTGGTTCCATCCGAGCACGGAGTTGCCGAAGCGTGTGGGTATCTTCTTGTTGCTCGAATCCGTCGCCTCGCATTTCACTCTCGTGTTCCAATCGGCAGCCTGCGCCGGGGCGCCGGTACCGACAAGGAGAGCAGCTGTCGCGATGGACACTGTCGCCAGCGCTGCGATTTTCTTCATGGCTAGACCATGACAGTTCCCATTGCCGAGTGTCACGTAACTTTTGCGACAGAATAACAGTGAGAAAAAGACTAGCGGCTCGGCAGTGAGAGATGCGGCCGAAGCGGAGGAAGAGCCCTCTCATTGCCGACCGGCGAAGCAAAGGGATGTCCGGCTTCCCCGCCCTGCACGGGCTGTCCGTTGATCCCGGCGGGGAGTGTGTTTCGGCGGCGTCTGCGTCATTCGGCCGATCCGACGCCACCGACCCGGGCAAACCGAAGATCGCCTGGAACGATGAGGCCGCCCGCGCCACGCTGGTGGACGCACTGGTCACCGATGCCCTCAACCCTGCTCCGGCACCTGCTCGAGCAGCTGCTCGGCGAGAAAGCGGCCCCGTGGTGGGCCTGCTGTCTGGTCGCAGGTCAGGACGTGGAACCGGCCGAGGACTCCGACGGGCGTGACGCCCGCTGGCGCATCGCCAAGCGCACAGCACCGGACCGGACGGTCTCCACCGTCGACCTCGACGCACGGCACATCCACAAGAACCGCACCCGCCACCAGGACGGATTTAGACCGCGTCCTATGTGGTGAGGCGGATGAGTCGCTTGTAGCAGCAGAGGGAGGCTGCGAGGCCGAGAAATGCCAGGTAGTTGCGGGGATGGCGTTCGTAGCGGTGGTTGAGTCTGCGGTATCCGGTCAGCCAGGACATGGTCCGCTCGATGACCCATCTGCGGCGGCCGAGTCGTTCGCTGGACTCGATGCCCTTGCGGGCGATACGCACCCCATGCGTTTGCCGCGTAACCATTTTCGCAGGTGAGGGATGTCGTAGGCCTTGTCTGCGTGAAGGCGTTGGGGCTTGAAGCGGCGGCCGCGGTGGGGGTCGTATCTCGTTTGGTGACCGGCGACCATGGGCTTCAGGGCTTCGCTGTCGCGCGTGTTGGCCGCGCTGACGCCGACGAGGAGGGGCAGCCCGTTCGCGTCCGACAGGACGTGCATCTTGGAACCCGGCTTACCCCGGTCCACGGGGCTCGGGCCTGTGAGTTCGCCCCTATTTCGCCCTGACGTGGGCGGAGTCGAGGACGGCCCGGGAGAGGTCGAGGTGCTGTGCGTCGTCGAGTCGGTGCAGGATCGCCTCGTGCAGCCGGCCCCACACCCCCGCCCGGGACCAGATCAGGAACCGTCGGTGCGCGGTGGACTTCGATATGCCGAAACACGGTGGCAATGCCCGCCAGGCACACCCGCTGACCAGCACGTAGATGAGCGCCGCAAACAGCGTCTCGTCCGGGGCGCACGCCCCGCCGCGCCTCCTGCACAGCGATGCGCCCGGCCTCCGACTTCGGAGTTCGGGGCGCATCCGTCTGAGCGCCATGGCGGAAGCTATTGGTGAAATTTGCCCGCCTTGGCCGCCTCCACGAAGAGTCACCGGAGGTGACGGGCTTCGACGTTCCGCGGCGGCTGGGTAGGGTCGTGGTACACCGAGCTGGAGAGGTAGTTGCATGGCCAACGAGATTGTGATCGCGCAGACGACCATCGACGATGAGGGCCAGGCGATGGCTCTGGCGCGGGGCGCGGTCGAGAGCAAGTTGGCAGCGGGCGTTCATATCGACGCGCCGGTCACCGCCGTCTACTGGTGGAAGAGCGAGGTCGAGACGGCGCGGGAGTGGCGTATCTCCTACATGACCACGACAGACCATCTCCAGCAGTTGGAGGCGTGGCTGTCCGAGAATCACCCGTACGACGTCCCCCAGTGGATCACGCTGCCTGTGACCGGCGGGTCGGAGGCGTACTTGTCGTGGGTCGTTGAGGAGACATCGCGGGGTTGACGGGCGGCGTGCCGGGCGACTGCGCTTGTGTCCTGAGCTTGCCCGGGTGTCGAACGAAGAGATCGGTTCAGGAGGCGAACTGCCGCAAGTGGTGAGCGAGTTCTCGCTCACTGTTGGGGAGACATGTGGCGATTTTGGCCGCACGTTCCTTACCCATCGTGTTGGGCTTGGCCTGTGATGCGGTCGTGAACTGGCGCGATACGTAGATGCCTTGTTCAACGTCGCCTCCGCGTAGCAGAGCCGAGGCGAGGTCGCCGAGCACAACAACGCCTCCATCCGGTAGTTCGTCCCCTAGGCGATCGAATGCGGTGTCGGCCGTGGCGGTGAGTTCGGATCGCCCCAACTGCCCGTACACGGACAGGGCCAAAGAATCCATCCGGTACGGCGTCACGAAGCGGACCCATGCCTGCTCGCTGGTGTGATCCGCGAAGTCGTAGGCGAAGCGTGCTCGGTCAAGCGCACGCAAGGCCCCCATCTCGTCGCCGACCGCGGCGGCTTCCTCCGCGTGCCTTCCGAGGACCCAGGCTGCTGCCGTGGCGTTGCCGTGGCCGCGCACGTCCTGGGAGGCCTGGGACAGGAGTTCCAGCTTCCTCTTCGGTGTGGGAGCCCCGTAGCTGGCGTAGGTGAGGGCCAAGGCTCTGAGGGGAGGATGCCCGGCTTTCGCCGCGCACTCAATCGTGACGTCGTAGTAGGCGCCAGCCTTGTCGTACTCACCCAGATCCCAGGCCACCCATCCGGCAAGGGCGGCGGTTTCCCCGGCGGCGAGGGTGAGAGCCCGTTCGTGCTCGCCGGCGTGAGGCAGGGATCCGGTGATCGCGTCAAGGTGCGACTCAACGGTGCCTTGCAGGCGGCGGGCACTGAGATTGAGTTCCTGGACGTGCAGGTCAGCAGCTCGGGTGATGAGCGAGACCGCAGCGGGCTTGTCGATGCGGGAGCCCTTGCGGAGCGCGAAGGCGAGCCGCCCCCAGGGCTCGGCAGCCGCGCTCACGCCAATGGCGGCGCTGCCCAGCAGTTTGCGGCGCTTCACGTCGTCCTGGGCCTCTTCACGGACGGGCCCCTTCCTTCGCCGGGCGCGAGCAGCTTTGGCCTCCCGTAAAAGCTCTTCGACGGGGACGCCGCAGGCCGTCGCGATGTGGGCGAGCGTGTGGTTCGTGGGGACGTTCTCAAACTTCTCGTAGCGGCTGACCTCCCGGCGGGTCACGGTTGCCCGGCCGGAGGCAGCATTGATTGCCTCTGCGTGCTGGTCTTGCGTACGGCCTGCTTCCTTCCGGAGCCGGAGGAGTAGTTCAGCGAACGGATCTGACATGAGTGTGACCTCCGTCGTGGACGGAATCCAATCATGGCCTCAATTCCCCTTGTAGTTTCCCCCCTTGACAGATTTTCCCCCCTCTGGATTCCCCTGGTAGACGGCTTCGCAGTGCGGTGCGATGGGTGCATGACCAGGCTCCAAGAGGCGACCCCGCCGGGCGGGGGCACGGACAGAACTGCGGCTGCAGCACTCCGCGGGACGCCGCCCATTTCCGGCGTGGATGATCCGAAAACCCGACGGGGACGGAGTATGCCGTTGCGCCCCACCACAGCCCGCGGCCCGGCAGCCTCAGCCGCAGATCACACTGCCGCGGCGGCTCTGTGCACTACGGAGCTGCTGAGCAACGTGCTCAAGCACACCGGCTCACCGGATTGCGTGCTCACGCTCCAGGGCAACGCCGACGCCGTGCGCATCACGGTGAGCGATGCCAGCAGAGAGCTGCCCGTGGTCAAGCAGCCGGACTGGATGAGCCAGAGCGGGCGCGGCATGTTCCTGCTCAGTGGGACTGCGGCCGCCTGGGGTGCCGAGCCCACCCCGGATGGCAAGGACGTCTGGTTCGAGATCCGGGCCTCTGCCGAAGGGGCCGCATGAACAGCAGATCGATTCAGGCCGGGTGTGCTGACAGCAGCGTCGGGACCATGACCAGTGTCCTGGCCAGGTTGCACGACGGCTTCCTTGCGGAGTACCTGGACGACGACTTGGACGCGATCCTCGGCGCTGCGGCCGGACCGGTGGGAATCGCCGGAAGCCGCCGTCGCCGGGCTTCCCGCCGCCGCTCGTTACGGCATCGCGTGGGCCTCGCTCGTCGGAGAGACGAGGTCCCCCGCGAGGCAGAACCTCAGGTGTTCGACCGTGCCGAGCACCTTCACCGGATGCTGGGGCAGCTCGTGACCATCGCCCGCCAGCGAGCTGGCAGAGCACCCGGTCCTGAACTGGACGAGGCGATCAGGCGTGCTGACCACCTTCGCGCTCGCCCGGTGACCGAAGAGACGGTCGATCAAGCGTGCTTGCGGCGCCTGGCGCTGGCGGCATCGGAACTGATGGACCTCCTGGCCATCGAAGTGGACGACTCGCTGCCGACTTTCGAGTCGGCTGAGCCCCACCAGGGGGTGCGCACCCAGAGAACGTAGCAGTCGACGAGGGCCTTGAGCCCCTGCTGCTTCCATCGCTTACGGACACTGTTTGGGAGATCTACATGACTGGCAAAAGGCAGCCCCAGCGGCGCGGCGTTTTCGCGCCCCAGGCCACCCGTCAGGAGACACGCGACGCTGCCTTCACCCTCACCCAGATGCTGGATGACGCTGGGCTGGGCGGCATCCACCCCGTCCTTGACGACGAGAAGGACGTGCCGCGTATCAGGCTGTACGGCATCGATGCCGATGCGGCCACTCGGCTTGGGCACCTTGTGCGCAAGGGGATGGACGAGACCTACTTGGTGGCAAAGGAGTTGCGTCGGGCGGTGGATGCCCATGGCCTGGACGGCTTCCCCGTACCTCAAGTCTGCGCCGCGAAGATTGCCCTGGGCGAGATCTCGATCCACACGGCGGACCGGCTTGCCTGCATCCTGGGCGCCCCGCCCGGCCCCGAGGAGCTGGCTGAAGCCCCGGACTGGCCCGAGGCGAAAGAGGTCTACGACCGGCTTGATGCCGCGTTCAAGGCGGCTACCGGCGGTGCGTTCATGGACATGCACCTCCACTCGTACTGCCGGCGGTGCGAAGGTGATCCAGCCATCGAACTGGTGGAGATCACGGTGGATACCACCCGCCGGTTCGTGAAGGCGCTCCAGAGCGCCGCCCGCCCCTGAGCCGGTCGCCGGTGCGGTCCCCACCCCTACCGCACCGGCGGCCTCTCCACGTGGGTCCTCTCCGTTCCGGCGTGGCCGCCGTGCACTCCGGCCCCACGGCCCGGCCCCGGAACCCCCCTTGGAGAGGACGGCGCCGCTGCCCAGACTGCCGAGCTGGGAGTTGGCGCCCCGGCCGCACTCGTCCGCATCGAGCTGCGGCCGGCCACCCTCTTTCCCCTGTCCACTGCACCGAGGAGTTCGGTCATGCCCCGCACGCCCACGCCCATCCTCGATGGCCCGGCGGTGCCCGGCGTGCCGTGGATCGCAACGTGGAGTTCCGAGCGCACGAGCACTGCCCTGCTGGGTGGCCGTCGAGGCCAGGGCCTGCTCTATGTCAACGAAAGCCCTCATGACCGCGACCGGTTCGGGGCCCTGTGGGCCCGCAAATCGCAGCGCATCGGCCAGGGCGCCGCCGAGTTCGCCGGGGTTCACCCGCGGCGTCAGCGCCGGGCCATGGAAGAGCTGCTGTGCCAGGTGTGCGGGCTGCCAGCCGATGTCAGTGACCTGGGTGTTCTGTGGATGGAGCCCATCACCCCCGGAGATCCCCACTCCAAGCTCTCCACCCACCCTCCGGTCTGTGTGCCCTGTGCCGTGGAAGCACGGGCGCGGTGTCCCCGGATCAGACGGACCGGAGCTCATGTCCTTCGCGTCGCGAACCCGAGCCCCAATGGGGTATTGGGAATGTTCTACTACCCCCGCCTCGACGGCACCCTCGTCGCAGAGGAACCGGCGGACAAGGCCTACGAGGACGGCGAGGTCCGGTGGGTGCTTGCGCATCAGATGGTCATGAGGCTCGGCGGCGTGACGCCGGTCGATCTTGATGACGAGTACGCCAGCTACTTGGCCACCGAGCCCAGCCTGAGGCCCGCCTCTCTCCGCAACGCGGCATCCCGACGGCGCCCCCGTCAGGCGCCTCCACGCACCTAACGACGTTCCCCGTAGGAGGGACAGCTATGTGTGAGCACACCCCGCCGTGCCCGGCCGCCGACGCCACTGACGCGGACGCCGCCCGTCCCCGTTCTGCCTGTCACACGCAGGGCTGGACACTGCTGTGCAACGGTGTCCTGCTCTTCGATGACACCGGCGAGATCCGTCCCGACCTCCAGGTCATCCCGCCCCGCCGGGCCGTGGCCGCCGAACAGACAGAGGTCGCGGCGTGAGTATCCAGGACCGGGAGCGCCCCGCCGAGCCCAGCTCGTCACCCGCGGACTCAGCACGCATTCGCCGCGCATTGCGAGCTGACCTGTTGCGTCTGAGGAGGGTCGGAGGGGCTATGGCCGCCGCATCAGGTGCGGCCGTGCGCGAGGCCCACAACAAGGTTGACCAGTACATCAACCCGTGGGCGTCTCTGGCTGCACGGCGCCACGCCGCAGCCTCCACATCACCAGCGGACCAGGCCCGGTGGAGCCGGCTGATCCAGGCGGTCGAACGCCCCGAACAGGCCACCCAGCTGACATACGAGAAACTGGTGCTGCGCGTGGTCAGCGCACGAGAACTGCTGCGCACCCTGGCCGAGACCGAGCCGCCGTTCGTGCCCATCGTGGACGTTGCTCGCCAGATCGAGCACCGGATCAAGACCGGTAGCTATCCGGCCGGCACGGTTCTGGCGCCAGGACGACTCGCGGCCGACCTGGCCTTCCCCCTCCAGAGCATCCACCTGGCCCTGGCCGACCTCGCGGAAAGGGGCGTGATCGAGCAGCAGACCAACTGCCGGGCCCGAGTGCCCGGGGGCGATGCCAACGACAGGCCACGCCAAATTGCGCAATGGCTACGTGCGTTGGCCGAAGGTGGCGCCTTCCTTCCCGGCACCGCGCTGCCGGATCGACGGGAGCTGATGCGCATCCTGATCACGTCCCAGAAGCCGGTCACTGATGCGCTGCGCATTCTGTCCGAGGAGGGCCTGCTGGAACGCGGACCTCACAGGCGGCTGGTCGTGCGTCGAGGCGCCGTGGAGCGTCCCACGTCCACCTTGAAGGTGCCCCGACCGCGGCCGGGCCTGAACAGCTCCAGCCCGCACGAGATCCGAGAGGTAGCGCGCACGGTTCGCGGGTGGTGGAATACGCGGCTCACACCCCCGCCGGATGCACTGGACGAGGTCATCGACCGGCTTGGCGTGGCAGCTCATCAGTTGGTCGAACAGATCCGACGTGGTGCCCTTCCGCCTGCCACCACGCACCAGCAGGTGGAGTCCGTCATCGCGCGCACAGCTGTCTCGGCCGCAGCGGTACATCAACCCCACTACCAGCTGCGGGTATGGCACGCGGCATGTCTAGCCAGGGCTGTGGAGGACCTGTTGGCCCTCGTCGACCAGGTCCACGGCAGCCACCTGGTCGATTCCACCATGACGCCTCTCTCGGCCTGACTGACTGTTGCTCTCCGGTGGATCTCCGCATCCCGGTCCATCGCCTGCCGGCCCATGTCGCCGGGCGCCCTGCGCTCGACATCGAGGCGGTCGGACAGTTCGGCGATCGCCTGCTCAAGGCTCTCCGCGATGGCCGCGAAGTGCTGCCGGAACTCAGCTGACCTGGGCTGGTTCTGCTGCCCGTGCAGGGGTGGTGGCGAGGCGGTAGAGGGGGTTACTCCGTGGTCGAGGGGTTGTCGAGGGCGGCGCGGGCCTTGCGTTCGACGAGGACGGGAACGAAGTCACGGACTGGCCGGTCTTTGAAGGAGGCATGGGCTTCGGCGACGGCTGCCTCGATCTCCTCGGGGGTCCGTGTTGTGCTGTCGGCGTCCGTGAGGCGTTCAACAACGGCCTGGATGGCTTCTTCCTCGCCTGCATCCATCGCCACGGTGTTCTCCCCTGACCTGGAACATTTCTGCCTCGGCTGTCACCGGAATTCTCGCGCACGACTGCCGTGGTGATCGTTGCACCGGGCGGATGGCGCGTTACCGGAATCCGGCCATCCCTGGTGGGCCTGGAGAGCGACGCTCACCAGGGTCAGGAGCAGGTCGACGTCCGCTTCGCATTCCAGGCAGATGGTCACCCAGTGCGAGTCGGGCACGAGCCGAATGGCGGAGGAGCCTCTCAGGTCGCTTTCGAAACGGCGGATCTTCCCGACCGTGAGGTGCAGGTCGGCGCTTCGGCCGGAGTGGAAGTGCGCAATTTCAGCGGAGGCCGAGCGCAGGGCCAGGCCGGTGCCGCAGCTGGGCTGGGCCTCCGCGAGGTCCGGCCAGCTCACAAGTTGGGTCATGGCACGCGAGGCCGCCGTCATGGCTCCATCATGGACTGGTCACCCATAAGGCACCCATACTTCAAAAGTTCGTAACCCGGATGTAGCCATGAAATGTCCGAACCCAGGCAGCCAGCCGCTCTTGCCTCGCACTCAGTGCGGGAACGCAGACCGGCGGCGGACCGCTCACCGCAGGCCCGGCGTCAGGCCGCAGCTGGTGCCGGACACGACGCAGGTCCGCCCCACCCCGGCAAGGGGGCACCGGCACCTCCGCGTGGAAGGTCTCTCCGAATGCGGCGAGCTGGCCCGCTCCTGGATCCGTCGGCTTGGGGGTGCGATACCCGGCGAGCTTGCGTGGCGGCGAGCCGCCAGAAGCCGGTTGCGCTACAGCCGAGCCGAGCCGCGTCCGGTCGGGTCACCGGCGAAGCAATGCGACGGACCGCCCCTCGCCCACGGGACGGAAGGGAAGCCGCGGTTACTGCGATGCGGTCGCCGTGGACGCCGCTTGTTTGATGAGGTCGGCCACTGCGGCCGGTTGTGACACGTAGATGGAATGGCTGCCGGCGACCTCGACGGTGGTCGCGCCGGCTCGCCCGGACATGGAGCGTTGGGCGGGCGGGGGGATCATCTTGTCGTCGGTGGTGACCATGTACCAGCTCGGCTTGGTCCGCCAGGCGGGCTCGGTCACCTGCCCGCCGAGGGCGTCCACGCCCCAGGGGACCTGAGAGTCGGCCATGAAGGCGGCCAGGTCGGCGGGCAGGTCGCCGGCGAACGCTGCGGGGAATTTGTCCCGGTCGAGGAAGAGGAAGCCGTCCTTGGGCGGAAGGATCGGCGGTCCGGGCACGTCGGTCGGGAAGCTGCCGATGAGCGTGTCGACCGAATCGTCCGCGTCCGGCACGAACGCCGCGATGTAGACCAGGGCCGCCACCTTCGGGTCGGTGCCGGCTTCGGTGATGACCGCACCGCCATAAGAGTGACCGACCAGCACGACCGGGCCGTCCTGCTCGTCCACGATCAGCCGCGTCGCGGCGGCATCGCCCTGCAGCGACAGAGTCGGGTTCTGCACCACTGCGACCCGGTAACCGTCACGGACCAGCAGGTCGTAGACCGCTCGCCAGCCGGCCCCGTCCACGAACCCACCGTGCACCAGAACAATCGCGGGCTTGTCAGCCATGGGCCAGTCCCTTCCAGCGACGCCAGAGGTCTCTGACTCTAAGCAGACTTCAGCCCTGGCAGCCACACTGCACACAGCCCACCTTCCAGGTGACCCCAGAGGGCTAGCTGAGGTGCAGGCCCCAGCCGTCCGGACCGTCGGCGGGCTCGCGGCGGACCAAGCGCGGGGTGTAGGACTCGGGCGCGGGGCGGCCCGCCTCCTCCCAGGCTGCGAGCCAGCCGCGCAGAACCTCCAGAGACGGGCTGTCCGGCCGGTCGGCCAAAATCGTGCCGTCCTGCTGGACGACGGCCGCGGAGGTCGTGGTGCTGTGCCCGATCGCCCACAGGTCCGGCCGGAGTCCGGCCATCGTGAGGCGGTGGTCCTCGAGCGAGGCGGCGAAGGTGCGCCAGGAGGGCCAGTCGATCTCGGCGGTGTACGGCTCGGTGTATGCGTCCTCCAAGAGGCGGTCCAGGGCGGTGCGAGCTCCGCTGTGCAGGTGGTCGTCCTCGTTGCGCCAGGCCAGGGAGATCCAGGACGGTGAGGGGACACGGTTCTCCCAGTCCACCCAGCGTCCGGGCAGGTCGAGGTCCCCCTTGGGCGAAGTGGTGGCCTCGATGTAGCCGCCGGTCGCCACCGATTCGACCACGGGCTGACCGTCGCGCACCACGATCTTCGCCACCACTGTCATGTTGGGCACGGCCGCGATCGGGAGCGGGGCCACGATCACCCCGCCGTCCACGACCTGACCCACCCATGCCTTCGGCAGGAGCGGAGGGGTACACCAGGCCACCATCCGGTCGTACGGAGCACGGGTGGCGAAGCCCGCGGTGCCGTCGGAGACGTGGCACTCGACGTTGCGGACACCGCGCTCGTGGTGGATGACGGCTCCCCAGCGGACGAGATAGGCGTCGATGTCGAGGCTGGTCACCTGCCCGGAGGGGCCGACGAGCTGCGAGAGCAGGGCGCCGGAGTAGCCGGAGCCGGTCCCGAACTCCACCACGTTCATACCCTCGCGCACATCGAGGGTATTCAACTCACGATGAACAAAACGGGGGTTGGAGCGGTGCGGGGTAACGCCCCGCTGCTCGTGATGGGTGTAGTGGCGCTCCGGTACAGCTTCGGCGACGGTGGTCACGGGTCACTCCTTCGAGGGGTGGGGTACGCGTATGTTCAACTGCTCCGGCCGGGTGAAGGACACGCCGGATGCTGACTGGGTCAGATGGTCAGGGCGGTGTAGTGGTGCCAGCCCCCAGCCGTGTACTCCCCGACCGGGCCAACATCGGGAAGTGCAGCCCAGGCGTGGTACTCCACCGGCTCCGGGCTGAAGCGAACCCCCAGGCACCAGTCGAGTCGCTGCCCGAGCAGCGCGGCGGCGAGGACCGCGCCTAGGGAGGTCTCCATGCAGGCGACACGGACCGGCCACCAGCGGCCGGCGTGCCGCACGGCCGAGACCAGGGCCTCGGACCGCGCCTGAGGCAGAGGGCGGAGCCCGGCGACGCGGGCCCATCGGACCACCCGCACGGTGTGCTGGAAGGGGAGTAGCAGGAGCAGTAGTGCCAGGAGGAGACCGGCGGTCGCGGCCACGCGCTCACCGAACGTCCCCGTGCGGACGGTCGACCACGCTTCGTTGGTCGTCATCGGCGCCACCTCCACCACGAGCGGCGCACCGGCGGCCGGGAGATGACGCCCTGCTGGATGAGCGCGTCCGTGACGGCGCGGACGTCGGATGCGGCCTGGTCGCGGGAGATGCCGTACCGGTCGGCGTACTGCCCGGCGGCCTGGTCTTCAGTGGTGCTGGAGAGCAGGATCAGCACCGCGGACGCGGCGGTCGGGGTGAGGTAGCTCCAGTGGCCGGTGCGCTCGTTGAGGATCGCCCCGCCTTCGTCTGTGAGCACGGTGTGTGCTCCTTCATGCAGCCGCAACACGGGAGGTCACCTCCCACCAGTTCGTCATCGCGGTGTTCACCTGCCGCAGCCATACTTCCGCGCTGACGGCCAGATGCAGTGCACCCCGTGCGGTGGGCTGCCCGACCACAGCCCGCGCGAGCATTTCGTCCACGGGCCGGTCGGTGATCAGCCCTGCGGCAGCCAGCCGGGAGGAGGGGCCAACCAGGCCGCGCAGGATCGCTGCGTTCTCGCGCAGCCCCGCGTAGGCGACCGCGTTGAAGCCGCCCTTCGTGACCCTCTTCATCACGAAGTCCGGCACGGCACCGGTACCGGCGAACGCTTCCGCGAGCAGGGGTTTGTATCGGCCGGGGGCGGCGCGCTGGTCGGCGGGGACGGCGAGGCAGGCCCGGATGACCTCGTTGTCCAGGTACGGGGCAGCGAGGTCCACGTCCTCGGCAAGGGTGATCGCCCGCCAGCCAGCGGTGTTCGCCCCGACTCGGGCCAGATCCTGCTGGTCTGACCAGGCAGCGAGTGTGGTCGGCCAGTCCGGGCGATAGGCGGCGGCTGCTGTGTCGAGGGCTGCGGCGAGCTGGCAGCGGACATCGGGGGCCATCCAGTCGGCCGTGGCCAGCAGCGGGGTCCAGGCAACCGGCTGCTGAGCCTGGGGAACCCAAGGTCGCGGCGCGCGACGGAGTTCGGAGGCGATCTGCCGCCACGTCCCCGCCAGGGTGGTCCGTGAGGCAGGCCGGGCCCGGCGGAGCACTGCGATGGGGAAGGTGTGCCGGAGCCGGGCGTGGGCCTGAGCGTGCTGCCACGCGCGGAGCCGCTGTCCCGAGCGCAGCAAGTCGGACAGGTAGGAGGAGGGAGCGGAGAGCACGGCGTCCCCGCCGGCCCCGGTGAAGTGCACCCGGGACGTCTGCTGCGCAGTGACCGCACCCAGGACAGCCCGTTTGATGGAGGCCGTCACGACGAAGGCGTTCGGGGCGTCGGTCACGGGCAGCGAACCGAGGTCGTCAAGGCCGTTGTAGTACACGGTGTCCGGGGTGCCAGGCACCGCACGGTACGAGATGCCGGGAACGGCCGCCGCCGTGCGGGCCGCGTACACCACGTCGTCGTCGCGCAGCCGCTCGTCGGCGAAGGTCACCGCAGCCACCGGGTACCGCTGTGCGACGAGACAGGCCAGGGTGGTGGAGTCCAGGCCCGCGAGGTCCGCGCTCACGGGTTGGCCTCCGAGGCGCGTGCAGACCGCAGCGGTGAGGGCGGCTCGCACGGTCGGAGCAGCATCCCGCAGGTCCACCGCCTCAGCCTCGACAGGCTCGTAGCGCACAGCCGAGGCCCGTGCAGGGGTGACGAGCAGCAGGTGTCCGGTGGGCACCCGGTTGACCGACCGGAACAGGCTCCGCATTCCGAGGACATCGGGCTGGCCGAACGCCATCCGGGCCGCGAGGGACACGGTGTCGACCGGCGCACCGTCGAGTGCCGCGAGTGCTGTGGCGGAAGTCGACCACCACACGCCGGAGTGTTCCGTCCGCCAGTACACCGGGTGCTGCCCGGAGAGGTCCCCGATCACCGCCAGCGTTTCCCCGCAGCGTGCGACGACCAGGTAGGAACCGGGCCAGGTGGTCAGCGCCCTCCAGTCTCCGGACCGCACGGTGGCCAGCGCCTGCCGGAGCTGGTCGTCGCCCGTGCCGCATTCCCCGATGACCGCCAGCTCCAGTGGGCCGTCGCCCACGGCCCGCACTCTGCTGGTTGGCCAGCCGACCGTCCATGCCGACCCCAGCACCGGCAGCGGCTTTCCGCCGCGCGGTGCCCGGCTTCTCGCGCCGGTGCCGAACCATCCCGCCATCCATCGCATGTGCCCTTTTCCTTCTCCGCGTGGGTGTGTCGATCGTCGGCACAAGACTGGGCGCCGGGCCGTTCAGGGCCGTGCCCGCGGCACAGCCCCTCGCAGCCCGACGCCCAGTCAGCCCTGGACGCTGTCACGTCCGGGCAGAACGCGGTCAGGCGTTCTTGTACTCGGTGTCGTCCTCGGTGTCGAAGTTGTTCGTGCCGAGGGTCACGTCGACGACCTCACCGGCGTCCAGGACGACCGGCGCGCTGTACTCGGGGGTGGTGTTCTGCTTCATCGTTGACCTCCTGGTCACCTGGTCTCCAGACGCTCGGGATTGAGCGCCGACCGTGCACAGCCAGGCGACGCACCCTGAACTCCCCGGCGGAGAGGGCCGCTTGGCGTGATGAACAGTCAACTCGCAGTAGTCGTACGGCGATACGGTGACAGGGAGGTCAAGCGGTATCACGGGTATCACGGGCAGGAATGACCATGAGCACACCGAACCAGCGGCTCCGGGATCTCATCACCGAGTCGGGTCTCACCTACGAAGCACTGGCTAAGGCGGTCCGGCAGGTCGCCGCCGAGTGCGGGGTCACATTAGGCACGAACAAGGGCTTGGTCCGGCATTGGATCAACGGCGTCGTCCCGCATGAGACGACCGCCCGCTTCCTCGCCGTCGCCCTGTCTCGACAGGTCGGCCGCCTGTTGACGCTGGCCGACCTCGGCCTGGCGAGCCCGAACGTGGCAGAGGATGACAGCATGGGATTGTCCCTCGGCGCAGACCCGATTGACGTCCTGCTGCCGATGTGGAGGGCCGAATTGGACCGGCGAACCTTCCTCACCACCTCCGCGTACTCGGTGGCCGCCGCCGGCCTGCCTCTCAACTATGTGCAGGAGATCGCGGACCGGAGCGCCGCCGCGCGCACCGGTCATGTCGTCGGCATGGCGGAGGTCCGTGCCGTGAGGGACATGGTGAGGATGTTCTCCGAGATCGACGAACGCCACGGTGGTCAGCACGGCCGCTCCGCCCTCGTCCAGTACCTCCGCGACGACGTCGCCCCCCTGTGCCGTGCCCGCTTCCGTAGCGAGGAGATGCGCCAGCACATGCTCTCCGCCGCCAGCCGGGGCGTTCACCTGCTCGGCTGGAAGTCCTACGACGCCGGTCAGCAGGGGCTGGCCCAGCGGTACTACCTCCAGTCCTACGCACTCGCCGTGGAGTCCGGCATCACCGGACACGACGGGTTCATCATGCGCACGATGGCCATGCAGGGGCTGAAGCTCCACCGGCCCGAACACTGCCAGGGCCTCGCGGAGACCGGTCTGAACCGCGCCAAGGGCAGGGTCGACAACGCGACCGAAGCTCTGTTCCGGGTCGTCCACGCCCACACCCTCGCCAAGGGCGGCCAGCGGCGAGCAGCCGTCTCCGAGGCCGACATGGCCCGCGAACTCCTCACCGCCGACAAGGGCGATGAGACCCCCTTCTGGGCTCTTGCCTGGGGACCGCCCCCTGCCTCCGTATACTCCCGCACCGCCAAGGTGTACGAGACGCTGGGGGACTACGACGCCGCGGCCAACCAGTACGCACGCGCCGCGACCGCCCGCCCCGCCACGACGTACGCGCGGATCGTCTCCCTTGACCTCGTCGCCGGCGCGGAGATGCAGCTCAAGCGGGGACGGATCGAGGAGGCGTGCCAGACCTGGCACCGGGCCATCGACCACATGGACGGCGTGCAGTCGGTACGTACCCGCAAGGCCGTCAAGAGCATGCGGAAGGACTTGGCGCGGTTCCGCGCCCGCGGGGTGCGCTGTGCGGCCGAGCTCGACGAGCGAGCGATCGACTTCCTCGTGTAAGGCTCTGGTCAGGAAGAACGGCTCTGTCCGACGACTCTCCTAGCGCGGCTGAATGGATCAGACGAACGACCCGGCGGCCGCCCGCCGGGTTTCGTGCCCTGACGAACAGAGCATCGCAGCAGAAATCCCAAGGGACGTGCTGATCAGGCTCTACCGGATCATGCGCGGCTGGGCCAACCACTTCAAGCACACGGTCTGCAAAGCCGCCTTGAGTTCCCTGGCCAGCTTCACGCGGCACCGGGTGATCAGCTGCTGGATGGCACTGCATCGCTGGAAGTGGAAGGACGCCCGCCGACGCCTCACCGACCACAACGGACGGTGGCGAATGCCCTCGGCAGATGGGATCGAACTGTTCGACCTCCAGAAAGTGACGGTCGCCCGCACCGCTACAGAGGCAACACGATGCCCAACCCCTGGACCCGTCTCAACCACGGCTGAACGGCAGAGTCCGCGGAGAGTCTGGTACTCGAAGACGGATACGCCGGGTTCGGCGAGCGGCATGGACGGAGCGACGGCAACACCGGCACCGCGCTCCGTGCCGACTCAACGGGCCCCGGGGCACCCGCAAGGTCGCCAGAGGCCCCTCCGCTCGGACGATCGGACAGTCGCCCGCTCCCACTCGAACCCCGAGCCGCCCATCGCACCGTTTGCGGGCAAAGCACGCAGGTCGGGTCACTGAGCCCCTCCGGAGGGGTCGGCGGACACGCTGCGGAGCCATTTGAAGGAAACCATCACACACCGCAGCCAGATGATCGCAATCGCAACGTTTGCTTGATTCCCATTAGCCCGTGCACAAAGGAACGGATGTGACGACTCCGAATTCGAGAAGCGTACTCGTTAATCTCCGACTGGCCAATGAGCCCTATGAGCAGGGGTTCCGGCGAACGGAATCAAAAACTACTTCGCCTGCGGCGAGAGCATGACCTCCACCCTGTCAGATTTGATCACAATGCGAAAGAGTGCGAAAGCAGTCTGAGGCAAATAGAGCTCAGACGATCACCTCTTGCATGCGGGACGCTTTCCCATTTTGGGAAAGTATCCCGGGGTGATGAAAACGGGAGTGAAGCACTCCGTCGTACAGCTAATGTGTAATCACAGCGCGCGGCGGAGTGATGGCACGCTGTGCGCAGGCGGCCTCGGGGTGAGGCCCAAGGCCGCCTGGCAGGCCATCGTCAACCTACGAAAGGTCCAACTGTGACCGCGGAAAGCAACCGGGAGCACCCTAATGTTCCCCCGGTCGTTCCACCGAGAATTATCCCTGCTCCAGGGGGTCCCAAACCCCGGGGTGCGAATCTCTATGAGCTGCGTATCTGCGCCAGCCTCTTCTTCGTGCTCCTGCCCATCCCGCTGGGAATCGTCGTGTTCCCGACGGTGTGGCCGGGCTGGGAGGAACGTCCCGTCGTCTGGCCGCTCGCCCTGCCCCTGATCGGTCTCCTGGTCGCGCTGTCCAAGCGCAGCTACCTGCGTTACATCCGCGTGCGCCAGGTCTGATCTCCACCATTGTGGGGGGGGCCGCCGCGCGGCGGCCCCCCCCACAATCACTACATGCCGCCGGCGCGTCCGCGCTCGGGTGTGCGGGCGGGGTGAAGGGAATGCAGTGATGTCTGATGCCTCACGCGAGGCCGGATGCGGGTTCTGCGGAAAGACCATCGTCCAGCGTCCCGGTGGCGGGCGCCCGCGCGACTATTGCGACGAGAGCCATCGCCGCCGCGCTCAGCGTAAACGGGACCGCGAGCTCCAGGCCGCGGTTCCCCGGTTCTCCCACCGTTTCGTCGCGGCAGAGCTCGGCCTCCGTGCCGATGAGTTGGTGACGGCATGTTGTTCAGACATGCCGCTGGACGGAGTCCTGGAGCTGGCGGCGAGGATCGTGGACGACGCCGAATGTGTGGCTGCGGCAGCGGTGGTCGACGAGCGCTCCGCAGGCCGGACCTGGGCCGATATCGGTGTATCGGCCAGGATGAGCGAGGGGCGGGCCAGGGCGCGCTGGGGAAGTGCACGCACCACTCAGCGGCTGGCTGCCCGTGAACAGGCGTTGTGGGACGGCCAGCCGTACGGCACCGTTCCGGGTGTCTCCGGAGGGGCGACTCGCCCTGACCGGGGGGTGAGGCAGGCTGCGGAGGCCCTGGGGCGGGCCATTCGTACGCTGCAGGAACACTCGAATGTCGGCCTTGACTACATCGCGGCCGAGGCCGGTATGCCGGTCTTCGCGGTGCGCTGCGTGCTGGAGGGGCAGGTGGTGGTTCCGTGGACCACCACCTACACGCTGGTTCATCTATTGGGTGGGCAGCCCGGAGACCTTCGCCTGCTGTGGCAGTCCGTGTCGAAGTCCGCTCCCCGCGTGCCTGATCCGCCGTGTCCCGGTAGCCAGATTGCCGCAGGGTTGCGCGGAGCCCGGCTCGCCGCGGGCTATCCCGCGGCAGCAGCTGTGTGTCCCCCCGGGCTCACCGAGGCGGAAGCCGAGGCTGTTTTCAACGGACGACTCGTTCCGGAGTGGAACGTGCTGTGCGAGATGCTGCTGTGGCTGGGCGCCGATCCGGAGCCCTTCAAGGGCCTTTGGACGGCCCATCGGGCGGCCCGAGGCCCGGGGCGGTCCACATGACCCGTGCGAACTGTCGCCCACCGCGGCCGACGGTCGAGCGCATGCCGGCTGCCTTCTGTCTCGAGTACACCGCCTTCCGCGAACTCCATCTCGACTGGTACCTGCGCTACGCGTATGTACGGGTGGGCGAGTGGACGCGGGCGACCCATTGTGTCGAGGCCGTCTTCGACGCCCTCAGCGCGGGCTGGGCAACGGCTTTGCGTAGCGCCTGCCCCGCCGCCCGCGCCTGGCAGCTGCTGCGCGACCAAGCCGGTGAGCGAACCACCTGCGCCGAGGGGCACAGCTGGAGCGTCCACTGCCTGCTGCACGATGCCCAGGCTGACACGGTCCTGCTGCACCACCGTCTAGGGCTCTCGATCACGCAGGCCGCCGACCTGATGGGGCTCGACGACCATGCGGTCCGTGCCCTGCTGCGCAGCGCCGAGCGCGCAATTGAGGGATTGCCTCCCTGCGTCGCCTCGCGCCTGCGTGCAGCGCGAAGTGTGACGGCGCACGGCACTGCTCTGTGTGCACCTGCGAGCGGTTCGTATTACTCGAAACCGGTAGCTGGGATCCGCTGACGCCCCTTTTAGGCGACTGGCGGGCCTGCTGCGCGGCTTCTACGATGGGCTCTCATCAACCGAGGATGTCGCCCTGGAGCAAGGGCTGCGAGGAGTTGACGCATGGCCTACGGGGAGAAACCCCAACCTCGCCCCCGCATCGACACGACCACCCCTAGTGTCGCCCGCATGTACGAGTACCTCTTAGGAGGCAGTCAGCACTACGAGGTCGATCGGAAAGCCTGTGCCGATCTGCTCAGCATCGCCCCAAGCACTCAGCAGTTAGCCCGCACCAACCGTGAGTTCCTCCGCAGGGTGGTTCGCATCCTTGCCCGGGACATGAACATCAGGCAGTTCCTCGACCACGGCTCGGGACTGCCCACCCTGGACAACGTCCACGAAATCGTCCAGCGCATCTCGCCGGACGCCAAGGTCGCCTACGTTGACAACGACCCCATGGTCCTCGCCCACGGTCGCACGCAACTGGACGAGAACGACAACGTCATGGTCATCGGCCAGGACATGCGCGAGACACAGAAGATCCGCACCGCCACCGACACCTTCCTCGACTGGAACCAGCCGATCGCGGCTCTTTTCGTATCCGTTCTGCACTGCCTGCCCGACACCGACGACGAGCGAGACCCCGCAGCCCTGATAAAGCGTGTAGCGGCCGCACTTCCTGCCGGCAGCTACGTGGTCATCTGCCAGCTCGTCAGCGATGACACGGCGGTAAGGAGCAGAGTCACACGTCTGATGGCCGAGGCGACCCACGACAGGTGGGGCCGGGTGCGTGAAAGGCACGAAGTCCGGAAGTACTTCGACGGGATGACCATTATCGACCCGCCTGGCCTCGTTGATGTCATCGACTGGCAGCCCGATGCCCCGCCGCCGCCAACTCATCTGCGCCCCACCGACTGGATCGAGTGGGGCGGTGTCGCCAAGATCGAGGCTTGATCCGGCTGCCCCTGGGTAACGCCGGAGCGGTGGCGCCTGACCCCGTTGGGACCAGCGTCACCGCTCCAGGGCGGCTTGCTGAGCCCACTGCTCCGCAGCCTGCCGTATGGCGTCGAGGCTGCCGTCGCGTGGCATGGCGTTGTCACGGACGTCGGTCAGCACCTTGCGGTAGTTGTCCAACGAACGTTGCCTCGTCACGTAGGTCGCACCCTCGATGTTCTCCAGGTAGGCGAGGTCACCCGGCACGTGGTCCGGGAACTGGAGATAGGTGATAGCCATGGGCGGCGACACAGCGTCCTTGCTGATGATCCGCACGTTCACCTTCGGCCTCTTGGCCGCGTCGAGCAGATGCATCATCTGCTCCCCCATGACGTCCGCGCTGCCCCGCCTTCGCTGCAAGACGGTCTCATCCAGCACGACAGTGATCCGGGGCAGCTCCTGATCGAGGATGAGCTGCCGTCCGATCCGCAGCGCTACAATCCGGGCGATCTCTGCGTCCGGGAGAGCGTTGGCCTCCATCATCCTGACCAACGCCTCCGCGTAGCGTTCGGTCTGCAACAGGCCAGGGACCGCCTGATTTTCGAAGATCGTGATTTCCTCGGCACGCCCCTCCACGCGGATCAAGCGCTTGAGGAAGACAGGCGTCACATCGGCGAACCGCTCGTACCACTCGGCATTCGCCGCCTGGGCCAGCAGCTGGTCGAGGAAGGCCACCTCCTTCCGCGACAGATCGTAAAACGCGGCAAGGTCGTACACATCCCGCGGCTTGGCGGGACTCTCCCCGCGCTCCAACCGACTCATCTTGGACGTCGATCCCCTGATAGCCCGCGCCGCCGACGCAAGCGTGTAACCCCGGCGCTCCCGATGCCGACGAAGCTCTTCACCCAGGAGCTGCCCAGCAGGACGCTCGCCATCCGATGACGACAGATCAACGACCGACGAATCAGGACCCGACTGCCAATGACGGGCGACGGACATGCGAACTCCGAACGGCTCTGGGACATGAGTCGAGTCCTAGAATGCCCGGGCACATGCCCGCCGCACAATCTATGGCCAACGCGCAACGTTCCGCTTACACGTTACGCGACGAGGTGGTCGAACTCCTCCCCCTTCGCACCGTCGAGAAATGCAGCCAACTCCACCTTGCTGAAGACGAGAGCGGGCCCCCCGGGGAACTTGGAGTTCCGCATAGCCACACCCCCCTCCGGAAGCGAGGCCACTTCGACGCAGTTCCCGTTGTTGATGCTGGCGCGCGCCTTCTGCCAAGCCACCCCAGAAATACCGTCCGCCCGCACACCGTTCACGATCATGGTTGCTCCTTCTTCCGCCCGCCGCTCATTCCGCCACGCCGGACTGGCAGTTCCCATATGGGAACGCTTGGATGCCGTTCATGCAAAATGGTAGCCACAGGAACCCGACAGGGCACGCCCCCGAAAGGGTGCAGTTCAGGACCACTTTTCCCACGACTGTTCTAATTCGTATGGCGCGGGACCGGGCTATCCGGCTCATCGCTTCCTATGGGCGAACCGGCGCCGCGTTTGCCAGCTCCGCGTCCAGCCGCCCGGCGCACGTCCACTGCATCCGCTCTCGACCAGATCGAAGCGTTGGCGGAGGCTCGCCTTCGGTCAACCCGGCCCGTCCTTGAAAGCAGTTGCTGCCAATGCCTGAGAGCGACGAGCGCACGGTGGGCCAAGCCGAAGAGGCTGCCCAGCTCGAGCGGACTGAACGCCAAGGGCAGTTCATCAGCGGCCTGCTGCCGGTGGTTGCTCTTCGGTGAGCCTCCCCGTTTCAGTTAGGACGGCCGAGCTGTGCTGGCTGTGGGTGGGCAGGGGCAGCGCCGTTGGTCAGCTGGCTGGACTCGGCAGGGCCGAGAGGCGGGCGAAGGCGTTCGCCCGATCATGTCGTCAGGGCCAGGTGGCGTGGATCCGCAGGTGGAGGCGACGGCTTCCACGGGTAATGCCGGCGGCGGTGTGCAGGAGCCGGTAGCGGAACTTCTTCGGCTTGGCGGTGGCCAGTTCGCCGTCCAGCAGCAGAGTGGGATGCTCCTATGGCTGTCAAGCCGCAGGAGTCAGGTCGGTTTGAGTGATTCGTTCGGCTGGTCTGCTGATCAGAGCGCGGTAGACCTCGTGGGCGACGAATCGCTTCATATACCTCCCGATACGCGGGTGGGGATCCGCCACGCCGTTGGGTCAGCAGGAGGGTGCTCCGCTGGCTGCGAACAGCCATACGCGAGAGCACTCTGAGCACGGACGAGCTACAGGCCCGACTCGCCGTGCGGCCGATAGGTCATGCAGCGAGTTCGCTCTCCCCACCTCCGGCATCCAGGACGATGCCCAGCAGGCGGTGGAGGTCCGATATGACCACGCCTACGCGTTGCCGAGACTGAGGACCGAGACCGGGTACTCGCCCTGCTTCGCCAGCGCGCAGCCCGCGCTGCGGCCATACGCCTGCCTCTCCACCCCAGGGACTTTTCAGGGACTTTCAGCGCTGTCCGAGGGACTTCGGAGGGACTTTCCGCTGCCTAACGCGGCAAGCCCACGAAAGATCGGAAAGGGCCTCCGACGCAGGTCAGAGGCCCTTTCACAGGCAAAGTCACAGGTAGTGGCAGACGAGTCGAGCTGTACGCCGGGTTCTGTCTCCACCGGGCCTCGCGGCCCGGCAGGAGGCGGCCATCCATCTAGGACCGGCGTTGCCGCCGGTCTCGTGCGGTCTACCCGCGGACTCGGGCGGGCAGCCCTCGATCATCCGCGCAGGGCCGCCTCGCGGCGGCCCCTCTTGACCTTGCTCCAGGTGGGGTTTACCGAGCCGTCCGAGTCACCTCGGACGCTGGTGGTCTCTTACACCACCGTTTCACCCTTACCGGGAGACCTTGCGGCCCCCGGCGGTCTGTTTTCTGTGGCACTGTCCCGCGGGTCGCCCCGGGTGGGCGTTACCCACCACCTTGCCGTGTGGAGCCCGGACGTTCCTCGGCGGGATCCGAGGATCCCGACGCGGCCGCCCGCTCGGCTCGTCTGCCGTGCCGACCATGGTACCCGCCGGTCGGGGCGGGCCCGTCACACGAAGTCGGCGGTGCGCAGCACGAAGGAGAAGGGCTCGGGGAGAGCGACCTCCTTGCCGTACGGCACGGTGCACAGCTGCCGGTAGTCGTCCCCGTGCGGATCGCTGAACAGGGTCACCGCGGCGGCCTCGCGATCGGCGAGGAGGGCAGGCCGTCCGGGGGCAGGGCGCGGGGCCGTTAGGCTGCCGCGGGGCCCTGTCCGGTCGGTCGTGGCCCCCGCTCACCCGTGTGAAGGAGATCTTCCGTGCTCGTGCTGTTGCCGCCGTCCGAAGGAAAGGCCGCCGGCGGTTCCGGAGCGCCGCTCGACCCGGCGGGGCTGTCGCTGCCCGGGCTCCGGGAGGCGCGCGCCACGGTGCTCGACGAGCTGGTGGAGCTGTGCGGCGGCGACGAGGAGAAGGCGCGGGAGGCCCTCGGGCTCAGCGAGGGGCTGCGGGGCGAGGTCGCCAAGAACGCGGGGCTGCGCACCGCACCGGCCCGCCCGGCCGGCGAGATCTACACGGGCGTGCTGTACGACGCGCTGGGCCTGGCCACGCTCGACGCCGCGGCGCGCCGCCGCGCGGAGCGGTCGCTGCTGGTCTTCTCCGGGCTGTGGGGCGCGCTGGGAGTCGCCGACCGCATCCCCTCCTACCGCTGCTCGATGGGGGTGAAGCTGCCGGGACTCGGCGCTCTCGGGGCCTACTGGCGGGGGCCGATGGCCCAGGTCATGCCGGCCGCCGCCGGGGAGGGCCTCGTGCTGGATCTGCGGTCCTCCGCCTACACGGCCGCCTGGAAGCCGAAGGGCGAGGTCGCGGAACGCACCGCCACCGTCCGCGTGCTGCACGCGCGGATGGTCGACGGCGTCGAGAAGCGCTCGGTGGTCAGCCACTTCAACAAGGCGACGAAGGGACGGCTGGTCCGGGATCTGCTGTCGGCGGGCGCGGAGCCCGCCGACCCGGCGGAGCTCGTGACGGCGCTGCGGGACCTCGGGCACGTGGTGGAGGCCGAGGCGCCCGCGAAGGCGGGCCGGCCCTGGCCGCTGGACGTCGTGGTCACCGAGGTGCACTGACGGCGCCGCTCCCGGAGCCCGGTGAGCGCCATTCCCGGCAGCATCGGGCTCCGATACGCCGGCCGGCGGCCGGCGCAGAAAGGGAAGGGCGCGGGCTCCCGTTCGGAAGCCCGCACCGTCGGCACCACAGCGGATCGCGCGATCGGCACACCGCAGCGGCCCCGCCGCGGTGAACGCCGTGAACCGCAGAGAACCGTGAACCACAGAGAACCGCACCCGCGGAGACCCCCGCAGAACCGGCGGCCGGCACAGGCGGCCGCCGGTCTCGTGCCCGTCTCCTCGGGTCAGCGCCTCGGGCCGGCGTCGGCGCCCTCGGGCCGGCGTCCGCGGGTCGGCGCCCTCGGGTCAGCGCAGGTGGCCGGTGTCGTTCAGCAGCCTCAACGAGGCGTTGCCGTCCGCGTAGTAGGCGACCGCCGAGAGGGAGGCCGCCGACAGTTCCATCCGGAACAGGGACTCCGGCGGGGCCCCCAGGGCCAGCCGGACCAGGGTCTTCACCGGGGTGACATGGGTGACCAGCAGCACCGTCCGGCCCGCGTGGCGGGCCAGGATCTTGTCGCGGGCCAGGGCCGTCCGGCGGGCCACCTGGGCGAAGCTCTCGCCGCCCGGCGGGGCCGCCTTCGCCGACCCCAGCCAGGCGTCGAGTTCCTCGGGGTAGCGCTCGCGCACCTCGGCGAAGGTCAGCCCCTCCCAGGCGCCGAAGTCGGTCTCCCGCAGCCCCTCGTCGGTCCGGACGTCCAGCCCGAGCCGGCCGGCGACCGTCTCGGCCGTCTCCCGGCAGCGGCGCAGCGGTGAGCTGACGACGGCCTGGACCGTGCCGCGCGCGGCGAGCGCCGCGGCGACCTGTTCGGCCTGGCGGCGGCCCGCGGGCGAGAGCTCGGGGTCGGAGCCTCCGCTGCCGGAGAAGCGCTTCTCCGGGGTGAGCGCGGTCTCGCCGTGCCGGAGCAGAACGAAGGTGGTGGGGGTGCCGAGGTCGGCCGGGGCGGCATAGCCGAGCGGGGCGGGCGCGGGCTCGGCGAGCGGCTCGTCCGCGTCCGGCACGGCCGTCGCGGTCCGCTCCCCGGCGGTGCGGGACGGGCTGTCCAGGGCGGCCGTCGACCGGGACGGCTGCCACCGCTCACCCCGCTTGCCCGCGTCCATCGCCTCGTTGGCGAGCCGGTCCGCGTGCTTGTTCCGCTCGCGCGGAATCCACTCGTACGTGACCTGGCCGGACGGCAGCACGGTCTTCGCCTCGGCGGCCAGCGGACGCATGTCCGGGTGCTTGATCTTCCAGCGGCCCGACATCTGCTCGACGACGAGCTTGGAGTCCATCCGGACGCGGACGGCGGCCTCCGGGTCCAGGGCGTGGGCGGCCCGCAGACCCGCGATCAGGCCGCGGTACTCGGCGACGTTGTTCGTCGCGGTGCCGATGTACTCCGCGGCCTCGGCCAGCGGCTCACCGGTCTCCGCGTCGAGGACGACGGCGCCGTAGCCCGCGGGCCCCGGATTGCCCCGGGACCCGCCGTCCGCCTCGACGATGAAGCGTCGACTCACGGGGCCTACAGTCCCGACTCGCCGGTACGGACCAGGATGCGGCGGCAGTTCTCGCACCGCACGACCTCGTCCGGGGCCGCGGTCCGCACCTCGTTGAGCTCGGTGATGTTGAGCTCGAGCCGGCAGCCCTCGCAGCGCCGCTGGTAGAGCCGGGCCGCGCCGACGCCGCCCTGCTGCTGGCGCAGCTTCTCGTAGAGCTTCATCAGGTCGGCCGGGACGGAGGCGGCCACGATCTCGCGCTCCTTGGTGACGGACGCCACCTCGTCGTCGAGCTCCTGGAGGGCGGCGTCCCGGCGGCCGACGGCGTCGGCGACCTTGGCCTGCACGGACCCCACCCGCTCGGTGAGCTCCCCGGCCCGCTCCTGCGCGGACTCGCGGCGCTCCATGACCTCCAGGACGACGTCCTCCAGGTCGCCCTGGCGCTTGGCGAGGGAGGCGATCTCGTGCTGGAGGCTCTCCAGGTCCTTCGGGGAGGACACCGCTCCGGAGTCCAGCCGCTGCTGGTCGCGGACGGCGCGCTGGCGCACCTGGTCCACGTCCTGCTCGGCCTTGGTCTGCTCGCGGGCGGTGTCGCTCTCCTCGGTCTGGGCGGCGACCAGCAGGTCGCGCAGCTGCGCGAGGTCGGCGTTCTGGGTCTCGATCTCCGCATGCTCCGGCAGGCTGCGGCGCTTGTGCGCGAGCTGCGACAGGCGGACGTCGAGGGACTGGACGTCGAGCAGTCGGATCTGGTCGGCGGGCGCGGCGTTCAGCGTGGGGCTCCTGAGGTGTGGGTGGGGACATCCGTACGGGCGCCCGTGGGCCCCGGCGGTGCGGTGTCGGTGGCGTTCCCCGCGCCGGGGGCGGGGGAACGGTGGGCCGCCGCGTGGGCGGTCCAGGGGTCGGTGACCGTGCGGGAGACGTGCGTGCGCAGGTTCCAGCCGTGCCGGTCGGAGATCTCGTCGAGCTGGGCGGCGGCCTGCTGGACCCAGGGCCACTCGGTGGCCCAGTGCGCGGCGTCCAGCAGCGCCAGCGGGCTCCGCTCCTGGGCCTCGGACGCCGGGTGGTGGCGCAGGTCGGCGGTGAGGTAGACGTCCACGCCCGCCTGCCGCACGTCGTCGAAGAGGCTGTCGCCGGAACCGCCGCAGACGGCGACGGTCCGCACCGTGCGGGCCGGGTCGCCCGCGACCCGGATGCCCTGGGCGGTGGCCGGGAGCCGCTCGGCGACGCGGGCGGCGAAGGCCTCCAGGGTCAGCGGCTCGTCGAGCTCGCAGACCCGGCCCAGGCCCCGGCGGCCGGCCGGGTCCGTGGCGTCCGGGACGAGCGGGCCGGTGATCCGCAGGTCGAGGGCGCCGGCCAGGGCATCCGAGACGCCCGGGTCCGCGCGGTCGGCGTTGGTGTGTGCCACGTGCAGCGCCACGTCGTTCTTGATGAGCGTGTGGACGACGCGGCCCTTGAAGGTGGACGCGGCGACCGTCGTCGTGCCCCGCAGATAGAGCGGATGGTGGGTGACGAGCAGGTCGGCGCCGAGTTCGACGGCCTCGTCGGCGACGCGCTGCACGGGATCCACGGCGAAGAGGACCCGGGAGACCTCGGCGTCGGGGGATCCGCAGACGGTGCCGACGGCGTCCCACTGCTCCGCCCGCTCGGGGGGCCAGAGAGTGTCGAGCGCGGCGATGACTTCAGACAGTGCGGGCACGGGTCAGAGGTTACCTCTCACCCGTGTCCTCGGGTGCTGCCGCTGCCCGACCGGGGACCTGGCCCGGACAGCGCCCGGGACCGGCCGGGACCGCGCTGGCCGCCACGGGGCCCGGCCGCCGGCCGTCCCACCGCCGGGCCCCGCCGCCTCGCGGAAGCGCCGGAGCCCGGCACGGAGCGGCGCACCGGGCCGCGGACGGCGATACGAGGGCGATTCGGCCGGGGCACGGGCGGGCGGTCGCGGGGGCTTCCGCCAGGCTGCACCGGCGCCGAACCGCCCCGCCACCGGGAGCACAAACTGGCCTGAAAACTCAGCGGAATCGGGCAAGCGACACCCTTATGTGTGAAGCGGGGGAAGGCGCACTGTTCGGCCGCGGCAGCCGAAACTAGGTTCGGGCGCCGGAGGTGACCCCTGATGACGGTCTGTGCCCCAGCGCCGGAGACCACCGCGGACAGCGGCACCGTACGACCGACGCCGCTGACGATCTCCGCGGAGGGCTCGTACGGGGCGCGGCTGGCGGGGGGAGCGGAGACCGGGAACTGGCTCCCCGAGCGCTGGACGCTCGGCGGACCGGAGCCGTACGTCGTCCCGCTGCCCGGCAACCAGCCCGAGGAGCCGGACAGCGAGCTCCTGCCGCTCGCCGACGGCCGGGTGCTGATCCGCCGCCGCGTCGCGGACCGGTACGCGTTCTCGCTGCTCTACCCCACCGGACCCGGCACCGGTGAACTGTCGCTCGGCGGAGTCGTCTGCGAGCGGCTCACGCTGCTGCCGCCGGTGCCCGGCGGAACGGCCGCCTACGCGCTCGCCCACGGCGAACGCTCGACCGCCCTGTGGCGGGTGTACGACGGGCGGCCCCGCGACGCGGGCAGCGGCCCCGTCCGGCCGGAACACGTCGTCGAACTGCGCGGCCGCTGCTCGGGGGGCGCCTGGCTGGACCGTACCGGCCGACTGCTCGCACTCGATCAGCAGCCGGCGGACGGCCGGGTGAAGACGGTCGCGGTGGATCTGGGCCGGGGCGGCGCGATCAGCCCGCTGCTCCAGATCACCGAGGAGAGCAACGACCGGCTGCTGCTGGCCGATCCGGACAGCGGGCTGCTGCTCGTGCAGTCGGACGCGCCGGGCCACGAACGGCTCGGCTGGGGCGTGCTCGGCAGCAGCCGCCCGGTGCGCTTCCCCGAGGCGCTGCGGCTGCCGGACGCGGCGGTGACCCCGTTCGCCGTCCAGCCGGGCCAGATGCTGATGCCGGAGAACTGCGCGGTGGCGCTGCGGATCGACGGCGCCGGCGGCAGCCGGGTCGGGGTGTGGCGGCCGTCCGGCCGGGAGCTGCGGCAGCTCACGCCCCCGGAGGGCTGGCTGGCGGGCGCGGGCCTGTGGACACCGGACGGCGAGCTGCGGCTGCCGTACGCCACGGCCGAGGTGCCGTGCGGACTGGCCCGGATGACGGCGGGATCGCGGGCGGCGGGGCCGGGTACGGGCCGGGCGCCGGACGGTGCGGGTCCGGCCCCGGGTGCGGATCGGGCCCCGGGTGCGGATCGGGCGGGTGCGGGCCTCGGGCCCGCGGAGGGGCCGGCGCCGGAACCGGCGCGTGCGGAGCAGGAGCCGGTGGCGGCGGAGCCGTTCCCGGAGTCGCAGCCCTTCCCCGAATCGCAGCCGTTCCCCGAATCGCGGCCGTGGCCGGAGCCGCTGCCCGAGGCCGGATCCGTACCGCTGCCGCTTCCCGTCCCGGAGCCGCGACACGCCGAAGGGGAAATCCGTGATCCACGGGTGCCCCACCCGGCAGGACCGGGGAATTCCGCGGAACCGGAGGGGGGTTTCGCGGCCGGAACCGGGAGCATGCCGGAGCCGGAGGCGGGTCCGGCAGCGGACCGTCGGCACCCGGAACCGGAGGTGCCGGTCGATGTCGGTGCGCGCATCGCGGGGCTGGACACACGCCCCTGGACCGAGGAGAGCGAGCCGGTTGTGGAGGCGTGGGGCACGGGTAGTCCACCGGGTATGACCGACCCCTGGCAGGGTAAGGATTCAGCCAATCACCCTCCGTCCCGTCCGGTGCCTCTCCAGCAGGCTCCCATGGCTCGAACCAGGTAGCTGCACGATCATCAGCCTGGTTAGAATTCTCCGGGGGCTACGTAGCTGAACAGACCGGGCACCGACGGTTACTCACCGATGTTGTGCGGTTGGCCGATTGACGACTGTCGTCGGCCGTTTCGGGACGGCGTACTGCACGCTGCCGCGGCCCTCGCGCACAGCACGAAGCGATTCGACGGGGTGACGTCACCAATGTCCGAAGCACGAACCAACACGAGCGAGGCGCGCTCCCAGGGAGCTGCCGCCGAGGGCGCTTCCAGCCGTGGGAAGCACCGGGGCCCGGCGGCGACCGAGGACGCGCAGACGCCGGTCCATGGCCGCCACCGGCGGCCCGCGCAGGAGCAGAACTCCTGAGGCTGCCGTAACCGGGATTGCCGGGCAGTCCGGGCGCCGTCCATCGGCCCGGGCTGCCTTTCGGCTTTCCGGGCCCCGGCACGGGCCTGCCGGGGCCCCGTGCAGCCGGCCGCGCCCCGGCGGGGGACACCGTGCGCCGGGGCGCGGGCGGCCGGGAGCCACCACGGGTGCGCCGGGCCGTGGTGCCGTCCGGCCCGCACCCCGGGGCTATCCCCGCTTGAGGCCGAGGACCTCCGCCGCGGCGAAGGTCTCCCCCGGCGGGCGCTCCGCGAAGTACGGCGTCAGCAGGTCGTCGAGTTCCGCATGGCTGAAGGTCTCCTTCGCGGAGTCGAACTGCGCGGCCACGCGCGGCCGTTCGACGACCGCGACCATTCCGCCGTGCACCACGAACACCTGCCCGTTGACCCGCGCGGCGGCCGGCGAGGCGAGATAGCCGACGAGCGGGGCGACGTGTTCCGGGGCGAGCACGTCCAGCGCGCCGTCCTCCGGCACTCCGAAGCCGGCGAAGACGTCCTCGGTCATCCGGGTGCGGGCGCGCGGGCAGATGGCGTTGGCGGTGACCCCGTACTTGGCGAGCGCGGCGGCCGTGGACGTGGTCAGCCCGACGATTCCGCCCTTGGCGGCGGCGTAGTTGGGCTGGCCGGCCGAGCCGGCGAGGAACGCCTCCGAGGAGGTGTTGACGAGCCGGCCGTGCACCGGGCCGCCCGTCGCCTTGGCCCGTTCCCGCCAGTGCTCGGCGGCGAAGCGAGTGGTGTTGAAGTGGCCCTTCAGATGGACCCGGATCACCGCGTCCCACTCGTCCTCGGTCATCGAGAAGACCATCCGGTCGCGGAGGATGCCCGCGTTGTTGACCAGGATGTCGAGCGAGCCGTAGAGGCCGACGGCGAGGTCGACCATGGCCCGTGCCTGCTCGAACACCGCCACGTCGCCGAGGTGGGCCACGGCCTGGCCGCCCGCGGCCCGGATCTCCGCGGCGACCTCCTCGGCGGGGGTGGCCGACGCCGCGCCCGAACCGTCCCGCCCCGGCTGCCCGTAGTCGTTGACGACGACGCGGGCACCGAGCCTGGCCAGTTCGAGGGCTTCCGCGCGGCCGAGGCCGCGACCGGCACCCGTGACGATCGCGGCCTTTCCCTCGAGGGGCAGTCCCTGCGATGGCATACGTGTCCTCTCAGAAGTCTCTGGCGGTGTCCCGGAGCGCCCGGACGGCCGTGAGCTCGGACGGTTGCCGCGGGCGCTCTCGTGCGGTGGCACTCGGACGGTCGTCCGGAAACGCGCGGCGGCGCACGGCCCGGCTCCGGCGGCCCCGGGGTCCAGCCGCCCCCGGGAACCCATCGGCCCCGGGCCCCCGACCCTCCGGGACCGTCCGCAAACCTGACCCGCCCGATCCGGCCCGTCGTCAGATCTCGATGCAGGTGCGCAGGGCCTCACCCGTACGCATCTGGTCCAGTGCGTCGTTGATGTCGGCGAGCCGGACCCGGTGGGTGATGAGTCCCTGGAGGTCGATGCGGCCGGCCCGCCAGAGGGCGATCGCCCGCTCGTAGGACCGGAGGACGTCCCCGCCGCCGTACATCGACGGCAGGATCCGCTTCTCGTCGAAGAACAGCTCGAACATGTTGACCTGGAGGTGGTCGTCCATCGCCCCGGCGCCGACGACGCAGAGCGTGCCGCCGCGGCGGGTGGTCTCGTACGCCGTCCGGGCGGTGGCGGACTTCCCGACGACCTCGAAGACGTAGTCGAAGCCCTCGTCCCCGGTGATCCGGGCCTTGGCGTCGGCCAGTTCCTCGGGGGCGACGGCCTCGGTGGCGCCGAAGCGCAGGGCCGCCTCGCGCCGCGACACCACGGGGTCGACCGCGACGATCTGCGCCGCCCCGGCCGCCCGTGCGCCCTGAATGGTGCTGATGCCGACCCCGCCGCAGCCGATGACGGCGACGGACGAACCGGCCTCCACCCGGGCGGTGTTCAGCGCGGCTCCGAGGCCGGTGGTGACACCGCAGCCGATGAGTGCCGCGATGTCGTACGGCACGTCGTCCGGGATAGGGACCGCGCATCCGGCGCCGACCACGACCTCCTCGGCGAAGGTGCCCGTTCCGGCGAAGCCGAAGACGTCCTCGGGGCTGCCGCCGGCGCGTTTGAAGTTCGGGGTCCCGGCGTTGAGGAACCCGGCGAGGCAGAGGTGCCCCTGGCCGCGCCGGCACGAGGGACAGCTGCCGCAGGACGGCAGCCAGCAGACGAGGACCCGGTCGCCCTGGCTCAGCCCGGTCACGCCGTCGCCGACGTCGATGACCTCGCCCGCTCCCTCGTGACCGGGGACGAAGGGGGCGGGCTGCGGCAGCACGCCGTTCATCGCCGAGACATCGGAGTGGCACAGCCCGGTGGCCCGGATCCGGAGTCTCACCTTCCCGGGGCCGAAGCCGACCGCCTCGATCCCGTCGACGACTTCGAGCTTGTCCTGCCCGATCTCCTGCTGGACGGCTGCGCGCACGATGGGCTCCCTTCACGGGCGGCGGAGGCGACGGCCAAGCCGCCTCCACCCGGTGCCGGACGAGTGATGGCCGGAGCGGATGAGCGTGGAACGGCGTGCGGGGTGGTTCACGGCCGGGGGACTCCGTCAGGAGTGCTCCACCACGGTGTCCGCGAGGACGGGCGCGTCGTCCCGCTCGACGGCGGTCACCGTGGCCTGGATACGGCCGGTCTCCTGCCACATCCGGATGCGCAGGGTCTCCCCCGGGAAGACGACCCCGGCGAAGCGCGTGGCATAGGCGCGGACCCGGCTCACGTCGCCGCCGAGCGCGGTGTCCACCACGGCCTTGAGGGTCATGCCGTACGAGCAGAGGCCGTGCAGGATCGGCCGGTCGTAACCGGCGAGCTTCGCGAACTCGGGGTCGGCGTGCAACGGGTTCCAGTCGCCGGAGAGCCGGTAGAGGAGCGCCTGGTCCTCGCGGATCGGGCGCTCGACGGTCCGGTCCGGCTCCCGGCCGGGGGTTTCGAGCCGGCCGGAGGGTCCCCGTTCACCACCGAAGCCGCCTTCGCCCCGGACGAAGATCTGGGTGTCGCTGGTCCACAGCGTTCCGTCGTCGTCGGCAGCGGCGGAGCGCAGCACGATGACCGCCGCCTTCCCCTTGTCGTACACCGCGGCGATCCGGGAGGTCTGAACGGCCGTGCCGCGCACGGGGATCGGCCGGTGCAGTTCGATGCGCTGGCCACCGTGCAGCACGGCGGCGAGGTCGACGTCGATCCCGGGCGAGGACAGTCCCCCGGCGGCCGCCAGGGCACCCCCCGCGACGGTGGCGAAGCTGGGCAGGACGTGCAGCCGGCTCTCCAGCGTGTAGCGGAGTTCGTCCGGGGCGGTGGCGGGGATCCCCGCGCCCACACCGAGGTGGTAGAGCTGGATGTCCTTGTGGTCCCAGGCGAGATCCGTCCGGCGGGGCTCGGCCGAGAGCGCCTGTCCGACGTCGATGGGCATCGGGTCTGCTCCTTCACCACGGGTGGGTGTGGGGGACCCCGGCACGGCCGTCCGCACCGTCGGTCGCACCGGGGTCGTCCGAAGTCGGCCCGAACAGCGCGTCCGGCCCGCAGCAGGCCTAGAACGCGTTCTAGCCGATGGGCCCCATGTATAACGCAGCGCCCGGCACTTGGGAAGACCGCTGACACCGGGCCGGAAACGCTCCCACGCACGACGGATGTCCGGGTGCTCGGAGTGGACGCGACGGGCATCCTGTTCAGCTCCCGGGGGAAAGCCGCCGATGCACGGGAGGGGGCCGGGGCCGGAGGGGTGGGGGTTCCGGAAGCTTCCGTGTATTTGTGGCCCCCAGGGCCGTAAATATACGTTCC
>NZ_JBEOXS010000061.1:28933-41804 GCF_040296705.1 Streptomyces sp. NPDC002055 | reverse complement strand
AGACAAGGCCCACGACCTGATCGTCCAGGCGGCGATCGGCGCCGCCGTGATGCTCCGGGACAGCGGGGAGCACCCGGTCAAGCTGCGCGAGGCGGCACCGCGCCGGCGGCCCCACCGCCGCCGCTGCCCGCCTTGCGGCCGCCGGCAGCCGCGCCCCGGCCGGCCCCGGCACCCCGGCCGACGACCGCGGACGTCCGGCCGCCGCGCCGGTCCTCGATCATCGTGACCGCGCTGGCGGGCAGCCAGGCCGACGCCGTACCGCTGTCGTCCCCGCCGGAGGCGAAGAGATGCGGCGCGAGCTGCGACTGGAGGTCGGCCGGGCTGGGCCGGTGCTCGGCGGCCATCTGCATACAGGAGTCGATGAGCGGCCGCAGGTCGTCGGGCAGCCCCTCCAGGTCCGGCCCTTCCCGCAGCAGCATGAAGACGGTCTCCACCGGGTTCGCGCCGTGGAACGGCGCATGCCCCGTCGCCGCGAACGCCAGCGTCGAGCCCAGGGAGAAGATGTCGCTCGCGCCGGTCACGCTGCGCGAGTCCCGCGCCTGCTCCGGCGACATGTACGCGGGCGTACCGACGGCCACATTGGTCATCGTGAGCCGGGTGTTCGACACCCCGCTGGCGATACCGAAGTCGATGACCCGGGGGCCGTCCTCGACGACCAGCACATTGGACGGCTTGAGGTCGCGGTGGACGAGCCCCGCCCCGTGAATGGACTGCAGCGCCTCGGCGACGCCCGCCGCCAGCCAGCGCACCGCCTGCGTCGGCAACGGCCCGCACTCGTTGACTATTTCCTCGAGGGAGGGAGCGGGGACGTAGGCCGTCGCGAGCCAGGGCACGGCGGCCCGCGGGTCGGCGTCGACCACCGCGGCGGTGTAGAAGCCGCTCACCGCACGGGCCGCCTCCACCTCGCGGGTGAAGCGGACCCGGAACAGCTGGTCCTCGGCCAGTTCGGTCCGCACCGTCTTGATCGCGACCCGCCGGCCCGATGCCGAGCGGGCGAGATAGACCAGCCCCATGCCGCCGGCACCGAGTCGGCCGAGCACCTCGAAGGGCCCGATCCGCCTCGGGTCGTGCTGCGTCAGCTGCTCCACCACTTGCCTGCCACCTCCCCGTCGGGGTCTGACGGATTTCAGCCCCGTGCAGCGTCTCACCGTGAACCGTCCCGGGATACGCAGACCGATTCTTCCTGGCGAAGGCATTCGTTGCGAACCGGGGGCCAAATCGGGGTGTCTCCCCAGACATTTGTGTGCATAGCGGCAGGCCAACGGAGGTTACCGGAGCTCTTGCAGAAGGCCACGGCGTTCACGCCGGGGATGCAGGACGACGGCACGGTGCATGTGGCCGAGGTCGGCAACCTGAAAGTCAGGTGGCCTGCGAAGGATGATCCGGGCCGAGAACAGGGGCCGGAGCCGTCGGTCGGACGAGGGCCACGGGTGAGCGGGAGGCCCCGTCGTTGACGGGGCCTCCCGCTTCGTTCCTGGGCCGCGGCCCGTTCGGGGCCGGGTGAGGGCTGCTCCGTGGGAGGATTTTCCGGCGTGCTGTGATCCCACCGACCAAAGGAAGCCACTGGTGCCCACCGTGCGTCGCCGCCGTCTCGGTTCGACGCTCAAGCAGATCCGCAACGATGCCGGGATGACGCTGGAGGACGCGGCCACCGCCATGGGGTGGACCGTCCCGAAACTCTCCAAGATCGAGAACGCCAAGCAGCAGATCCAGCCCAAAGCGGTCACCGACCTCCTCAAGGCGTACGGCGTCAGTGATCCGGTCGTGTTCACCGCGCTGGAGAACCTGGCCCGTGACGCGGGCAAGAAGGGCTGGTGGCAGACGTACAGCGGAGTCGTCACCCCCGCGTACGCGGACTACATCTCACTGGAAAGCGACGCCGAGCGGATCTGCGAGTGGACCCCGATGCTCATTCCGGGCCTGCTGCAGACCGCCGCGTACGCCCGCGAGACCATCGCCGCCAACGCAGTGACCCGCACTCCCGAGGAAGTCGGGGCACTCGTCGAAGTCCGCCAGGCCCGCCAAGCCGTGCTCTCCCGGCCGGGGAACCCCCTGCAGATCTGGGCGATCATCCACGAGAACGTGCTCCACCAACGGTTTGCAGTCCGCCCAGCGACCATGCGCGAACAGCTGCGGCGGCTCCTGGACGTCGCGGAAATGCCCAGTGTCACCATCCAGATCATGCCGCTGAGCGCCACCCCGCACCCCGGCACGGTCGGCGGGTTCACCGTGGTGAACTTCCCTGACCCCACCCCTGATGTTGTGCTCGTTGAGAACCTGATGGGGAACACCTACGTCGAAGGGATCGGCGCGGTGAAGACCTTCGCCAGCGCCTTCGAGAGAATCGTCGCCGCCGCACTGCCGGTGGACGACTCCCTGGCACTGATCAAAGAGATGGAAGTAGGAAACAGCACGTGAACAACCCCAAGGCAGAGCTCTACGCGCTCGACCTCGCCGCCGCTACCTGGCGCAAGGCGTCCGCCAGCGGCGGAGAAGGCAACTGCGTTGAGGTCACCGACCTCCCGGGCGGCGGCAAAGCTGTCCGGGATTCCAAGCGGCCCGACCTGGAGCCGATGCGCTATACCGCAGCCGAATGGTCCGCTTTCCGTGAAGGTGTGATCGCCGGAGAACTCTGACCGCGCCATGCAGACGGTGGCCGTCTTCCCGGCCGAAACGAGGGAAGACGACTACCGCAGCACCCCAGCTCTACCCGCTCGCGCCGGCATCGTCACACCCACCCGCCAGGAGGGGATGCATACCCGACTCCAGCCGCATCCCCGCAGACCAGGGCCGCCGGATCCCCGCCTGGGCCCCTGCTGTCGGGCCCGGCTCCTCCAGGCCAGGGAGCACGTCAACGATGGTCACCCGGAAGAGGTGGTGTGGCGCGGTTCAACGCTCCGCGGCCGCGAGATCGATGACGGCGAAGCTCGCCCCCTGATTGTCGACCAGGACCGCGAACCGCCCGTACGGAGTGTCCTCCGGTTCGAGGACGACGCGTCCACCGAGCCGTACGGCCGTCCCGACGGCAATGTCGCAGTCCTGGACGGCGAAGTAGACGAGGAAGTGCGCGGGGAGCTCCGCCGGGAAGCTGCCGTCGATCACGCCGCGGCCCGCCACGGCGTTCGCCACGTCCACGGGCCGGCCCGCCGGCGCCCACACCGCGAAGTCCGTGCCGTCCTCGGTGTCCAGGTCCTGCTGCCCGTACCCGAAGACGGCTTCGTAGAAGGGGTCGACCTTCGCCTTGTCGCGGGTGTAGAGCTCCGTCCAGGCGTACGAACCGGGGCGCCCCTGCTGAGCGAATCCCGGATGGCTGCCGCCCTGCCACAGCCCGAAGACCGCGCCGCCCGGATCGACGGCCATCGCCATCGTCCCGAACCCGTCGATCGGCCGGGGGTCCATGATGACCTGGCCGCCGGCCGCACGGATCTTCGCGAGGGCGCCCGGGGCGTCCGCGGTGGCGAAGTAGATGTTCCACACCGTGGGGAGGCGCCCGTCCGGCTTGCGGGTGAGCGCGGCGACGGTCTTCCCGTCGTGCGACGCCTGCTCGTAGGGGCCGTAGGCCGTGTCGCCCGGCTGGAAGCTCCAGCCGAAGAGCTCACCGTAGAAGCGCTTGCCCGCCTCGACGTCCGCGAGCATCGCGTCGGTCCAGCAGGGCACTCCCTCAGCGAATGCGGCCATGTCGACCGGCCCTCTCCTGGGTGGGTGTGCACGCCCTCGGCAGGGGCGCACGTCCCGCGCAGGGGGTGTGCGGTCTGCGCAGGGGGTGCACGTCCTGTGGATGGGGTGCACGTCCTGTGGATGGGGTGCACGGATGCACGATGAATACCGTCATCGACACGCTAGCGGCAGTTCAGGGGTTACGCCCGGGTAGGCACCGTGGGTGCGGGCCGGCGAAGAATCGGGGGGCCGGGCGGACTTGCGGGCGGGCCGGCGGTGGTGGCCGATGGTTGGTGGGCCGACGGCTGGTGGGCCGACGCTTGGCGGGGCCGATGGCTGGCGCACACGGTTGGTGGGCCGACGCCTGGTGGGCACGGCAGGGGCTTGCGGGCGGCCGGGCGCCGGGCCCGGGTGGGGCCTCAGGTGGGGCCTCGGGTGGGCACGCAGTCAACGCGGCCACGTGGCCGGGCCGCGGCGCGCGCCCCCGGCTCGGGCCCTGCGGCGAGCTTCGGGGAGGGCGGGGGCAGCGGCTCCCCGTCGGACGATGTCTCGTTCACTACGCTATCCAGCGATTTCCACCCGTGCGCGGGGCGATGGCCCACGAAATTTGTCCACAGCCTGTTGATAAGAGAATTCATCCTTCCGGCCCCGGCCACGCTTTTTCACTCCGCCGCGATTTGACGCTCGGTACACCGGAAGTCACCGGGTGCCACAGAGGTCTCCACCGCCTCGGAAGTGGCTGGTATTCGCACCGCCGGGCCCTTGCCCCCACCCTCCCTGAGCTGGTTCTTCTCCACAAAGGCGGGTCCACTCCCCATTTGCATGCGGCCGAATCGCGATCCGATCACCCCTCGGTAAGCTGACGGCATGACAGGACAAGTTCGCACCGTTGACGGCCGGGTCGCCGGGCGCCGCGGGCAGGCGACGCGGCAGAAGCTGCTCGACTGCCTGAGTGAGATGCTCAGCTCTTCGCCGTACCGCGATGTCAAGGTCATCGACGTCGCCCGTAAGGCGGGAACTTCCCCCGCGACCTTTTACCAGTACTTCCCGGACGTCGAGGGCGCCGTCCTGGAGCTCGCCGAGGAGATGGCCAAGGAGGGGCAGAGCCTGACCGGTCTGGTGGCGGGCCGCTCCTGGGTCGGGAAATCCGGCTGGCAGACCGCCGAGGAACTGGTCGACGGCTTCCTCTCCTTCTGGCGGAAGAACGACGCCATCCTGCGCGTCATCGACCTCGGAGCGGCGGAGGGGGACAAACGGTTCTACAAGATCCGTATGAAGATCCTCAACGCCGTCACCAATTCCCTCACGGATTCCGTCAAGGAACTCCAGTCCAAGGGAAAGGTCGACAAGGACGTCAGCCCGGCGGCAGTCTCCGGCTCCCTGGTCGCCATGCTCGCCGCGGTCGCCGCGCACCAGAAGGGCTTCCAGAGCTGGGGCGTCAAGCAGGCGGAGCTGAAACCGAACCTGGCTCTGCTGGTCCACCTCGGCGTCACGGGCAAGAAGCCGCCGAAGTAGCGGCGGGCGCTCCAGGCCATCGCGGTGGCGCACGGCCCCGCACGGTGGATCGGCCCGGGTAGCGGTGCCACGGGCCCGGGGCCGGTGCGAGTTCCGCGGCGCACGCCTGCCGCGCCGCCCTGCTCTGCTGTCCCGCTACGCCGTCCGTGTCCAGGCGCGTCCTGTCATCACCGTGGCGAACGCTCGGGCCTGTCCGCGCGTCCGCCACGGTGCCGTTCCGGACCGCGGACGGCGTGCGCCGACGCCACAGGGCGGTGGTGTCCGGGGGCGGCCGTGCCGGCCGCACGGCCATTCAGGGGCTTCCCCCCCTCACCTCGGGCCGGACACCGCCGCGGGCCCCGGCTGTTGCATCGGTGGCGCTCCTCCACGGGCGTGACCGCGGCCGTCGCATCGGTGACACCCTCCGCGGGCGTGACCCCGGCCGTCGCATCGGTGACACTCCGCGGGCGTGACCCCGGCCGTCGCATCGGTGACACTCTCCGCGGGCGTGACCGCGCGGAGCCGTCCGGCGGCGGTGCACGCGCTGCGGCGGCCCGTCAGCCCCGGGGTTCCAGCCGGAACAGGCGGATCCGCCGCTCCACCCGGGCCTGATACTGCGCGTAGGGCGGCCAGAAGCCGACCACCGCTGACCATGCCGACTCCCGTTCCGCATCCTCCAGCAGCCGCGCCCGCACCGCGATGTCGCGCCCCTGCCAGGTGATCTCCGCATCCGGATGCGCCAGCAGGTTGGCGGACCAGGACGGGTGCCCCGGGCGGCCGAAGTTGCTGCCGACCAGGACGAACGTTCCGCCGCTCTCCGGCATGCAGGCCAGCGGCGTCCGCCGCGACTGCCCGCTCCTCGCCCCCGTCGAGGTGAGGATCAGCCCCGGCAGGAGCCGGGCGCTCAGCAGCACCCTGCCCCTCGTCAGCCGGTGCACCGCACGGTCCAGCGCCGGAACGACGTGCGGCGCGACCTTGGCGAAGGCCCGTGTCGTGGAGACCCTCCGGATCAGCCGCACCCCCGCGGGCACCGGCCGGCCGGCGGCGCTCATCGGATGCCCACCACCCCTCGGCCGCGGGCGTCCCCCGACCGTTCTCCGTCGCCCCGGAACAGCCCGGCGCCCCCCGCCGCATGGGCCCGCAGCCGGTGGACGGGGCCGAAGAGCAGCTCGTCCGACGCCGCCCGTTTGAAGTAGAGGTGCGCATCGTGTTCCCAGGTGAAGCCGATGCCGCCATGGAGCTGGATCGCCTCGCCCGCCACCGTGCGCTGCGCCTCCAGCGCCTGGGCCAGAGCGAGGGCGCCCACCGGAGGCCCGGTGACGGCGGTGGCCGGAACCGACGGTTCCCGATGGCACCGGCCCGCGTCCCACGCCGCGTAGTACGCGGCCGACCGCGCCGCCTCGATCCGCACATGGAGGTCGGCCAGCCGGTGCTGAACCGCCTGGAAGGAGCCGATGGGCCGGCCGAACTGTTCCCGCCGGCGGACATACTCGACGGTCGCGGTGAACACCGCGCCCGCCGCACCGACCGCCTCCGCCGCGAGCACCGCGGCCACCGTGCCGCCGAGTCCGGCGAGGGCGCTCACCACGTCGGGTGGCTCCGTGCCTCCCGCTCCCGCCCGTGCTCCTGTTCCTGTTCCTGCTCCTGTTCCTGTTCCTGTTCCTGCTTCGCGCGCTGTTGCGCCCCCGAATCTCCCGGCTCTCCCGGCTCCCCCGGCTCCCTCGGCCGCGCTGGAGACACCCGCACGGTGCGCAGCGGTGGAGCGGGCCGGGCTGCCCGCGGAGTCGGGCGCGCCGGAAGGACGGGAGGCGCCGGATGAACCGGAGGTTCCCAGCAACTCCGCCGGAACATCGCGCAGTTCGATACGAGCCTGCGGCCGGGTCTCGTCGAGAACGGTCAGCCGGGTCCGCGTCAGCCCGACCGCGCCGCTCCGGACGAGGAACAGCAGCGTCCGGCCGTGCGTGTAACCGCCTGTGCGGGCCGCGACGAGCAACAGCCCGGCGCTGTGCCCGTCGAGCACCTGGTCGGCCTGCCCGTACAGTCGCCAGCCGTCGGGTCCCCGCCGCGCCTGGACACCGCCCGCGCGGCCGCCGCCCGCCCAGCCGCCGCCGTCATCAGCGGCACCGTCGGCCGCGCCTGCCCGGTGGCCCTTACGGCCGTAACTATCGGTTCCCCGACCGGCGGCGACGCGACTCCGGGGCCGGGGCCTGCCATCGCTACGGTCTTCGATGCGGTCTTCGACGCGATCACCAATGCGGTCGGGGGCACCGTAGCCGGTGGGACCCTCCGCACCGGTCAGGCCGAGGGCGACCGGCAGCAGTGCCGCGGGCACGGCGAGCGCGGCCGTCAGCACACCCGCCGCGAGCTGGGGCAGCAGCGCGGCCCGCTGCTGCTCCGTGCCGAGTGCCTGGATCAGCGGTGCCACCAGCACCGCGCTGGACAGCAGCGGCGAGGGCAGCAGGGCACGGCCGGTCTCCTCGCAGGCGAGGGCCAGTTCGGCCGGGCCGCACCCCACACCCCCGTACGCGACCGGAAGGGCCAGGCCGGGCAGCCCGAGCTGCTCGGCGAGCTGCCGCCAGAGCGCGGCGTCCCAGCCGTACGGGGTCCGCACCGCGGCCTTGACCTGGTCGGGGCCGCAGCGCTTGAGCAGCAGTTCGCGCAGCGTGCGGCGGATCTCGTCCTGCTCCGTGGTGAACGCGGCGTCCATCGGCTCCGGCCTCCCGATCTGACGGTCCGTCATACAAGAAGGCGGACATCGTAGGGGCCGGGAGTAGAGATGGACAGAGGCGGGACGGCCGCCCGCGCCGACTTCCGCGGGGTGGCGCGGCATCGAATCTGATGTACCGTCAGATTCATGTCACCCCTGACAGCCACCGCCGCCCGCAAGGTTGCCGTCGTCGGTGTCGCCCTCTCGGACTGCGGCCGGGTGGACGCGACATCCCCCGGGGGCGGCACCCCGTACGCCCTGCACGCGCAGGCGGCCCGGCGCGCGCTCGCCGACTCCGGGCTGGACCGCTCGGTCATCGACGGCTTCGCCTCCGCCGGGCTGGGCACCCTGCCGCCGGTCGAGGTGGCGGAGTACCTGGGCCTGCGCCCCACCTGGACCGACTCCACAGCGGTGGGAGGCGCCACCTGGGAGGTGATGGCGGCGCACGCGGCGGACGCCATCGCCGCCGGTCACGCCAACGCCGTCCTGCTGGTGTACGGCTCCACCGCCCGCGCCGACCTCAAGGCCGGCCGGCGCACCGCGAACCTGTCGCTCGGTGCGCGCGGCCCGCTCCAGTTCGAGGCTCCGTACGGCCACACGCTCGTCGCCAAGTACGCCATGGCGGCCCGGCGGCACATGCATCAGTACGGGACCACGCTGGAGCAGCTCGCGGAGGTTGCGGTCCAGGCACGGGCCAACGCCGCCCGCAATCCCGAGGCCATGCACCGGACGCCGATCACGGTCGACGACGTCCTCTCCGGCCCGATGATCGCCGACCCCTTCACCAAGCTGCACTGCTGCATCCGTTCGGACGGCGGCTGCGCGGTCCTGCTGGCGGCCGAGGAGTACGTACCGGACACGGCGAAGGCGCCGGTGTGGGTACTGGGCACCGGCGAGGCCCTCTCCCACTCCGCGATGTCCGAGTGGGAGGACTTCACCGTCTCGCCCGCCGCGGTGTCGGGGCGCCTGGCCTTCGCCCGTGCCGGGGTCCGGCCCGACGACATCGACCTGGCCGAGATCTACGACGCGTTCACCTATATGACCCTGGTGACCCTGGAGGACCTGGGCTTCTGCCCGAAGGGGGACGGCGGCGCGTTCGTGGAGAACGGTCGGCTGCTGCGCGACGGCGAGCTGCCGGTCAACACCGACGGCGGCGGCCTGTCCGCCTGCCACCCGGGGATGCGCGGGCTGTTCCTGCTGGTGGAGGCGGTACGTCAACTGCGCGGCGAGGCGGGCGAACGGCAAGTGCGGAAGCAGGCGAGGAACGGGACGGCACGCGACTCCGGGACGGACGGATCGGGCACGAACAGGCGGGGGACGGAGAGGCCGGGGACGGAGAGGCCGGACGGCACCCGGCCAAAGGGCCGACTCCCCGAACTGGCTGTGGTCTCCGGTACGGGCGGCTGGTTCTGCTCCTCGGGGACGGTGATCCTCGGCCGCGCCTGAAACGCGCCGCCCCTCACTCAGCCCCGGTCGGCACCACCGGGCACGAGACCGTCGGCGACCAGCCCCGCGTACACCGCTTCGCTGAGCGCACTCAGCGCCGACTGCGGGCGGACCATGACGGTGAACTCCTTGATCAGGCCGTCCTCGCCGAACTGCAGCATGTCCATTCCGTGGATCTCCTTGCCGTTCGCCGTGGCGCGGAAGATCAGAACGTGCGCGTCGGCCTCGGCACCGCCGTCGACAGGCTCGGCCGCACCGCCGGCCCTGTCCGCACCGCCGAGCTGGACCGTGCCGCCGAGCTGTGCGGTGCCGCTGAACTCCCCGACGTAGCGGAAGTCCTCGAAGGTGCGCAGCAGCACACCGAAGAGCCCGTGGACGGTGGGACGCCCCTCGAACGGAGTGAACTTCACCGGGCTGTAGAACCGGATGTCCGGTGCGAAGAGGCGCTCGATCGCGGCCAGGTCCCGCTTCTCGACGGCCGTGCGGAAGTTCTCCGCGGTCGCATGGACATTCCCTGCAGCCGGCATGGCGCCTCCTCATACTCAATAATGTGACTACTCATGCTAGTGACTATGCCGCTCGGGGAACAGGGCAACGACATCGTGCAGGCGATCAGGATCGGCTCGACGGGTGCCGGCAGACGGCCGCCGTCCTGCGGGAGCGGACAGCGGCGCGGCCGGGCCCGTCAGCCGACGGGCGCCCCTGAGCGGGCAGGACGGAAGACCGGGACGGCGATCCGCTCGATCTCCTGATCCGCATCCCCCTGAGACTCGGACCGACGGGATTCGGACCCCCCGGTCACATCACGGAAGGCCACGTCGAGATCCTGCCCGACGGCCAGCCGGTCCGGATCGCAGTCCACGATCTCCGTCATCATGCGCGGCCCCTCGGCGAGGTCGACCACGGCGGCCACATACGGGAGCCGCTCGCCGAACGGCGGCAGGTCGTTCCGGTGCACCACGGACCAGGTGTAGAGGGTGGCCCGCCCACTCGCCCGCTCCCAGGACACCTCCCCACTCCAGCAGCGCGGGCAGAACTCCCGCGGATAGTGGTGCGCGACACCGCAGGCCGCGCAGCGCCGGATCAACAGCGTCCCCTCGGCTGCCGCATCCCAGTAGGCGCGGGTGAAAGCGTCGATCTCGGGAAGGTCGAAGCGCGCCGCACCGACCACCGGAGAACGGGCTTCGCCCGGTCGCGACTCGATGGCTCGCGACTCGATGGCTCGCGACTCGGCGGCTCGCGGGCCGTTCGGCCGACGCGTCACAGGAACAGCCCCCACGCCCCGTCGAGCGACCAGGACTGCCAGCTCACTCCGGTGAAGGCAACGAGCGAGATCAGCGCCATCATGGAGTTCTGTCCCTGCTCGGCCCAGTCGTGGATCATCAGCAGCAGGTAGATCAGATTGAGCAGCAGCCCGCCGGCCAGCGCGACCGGCGTGAGAAAGCCCAGGATCAGCCCCAGCCCGAGGGCCAGTTCGGCGTGGACGACGACATGCGCCATGAGCTTGGGGCGCGGGGCGACGACCACGTCGAAACCGCGTCGCACGAAAGGCCAGCGGTGCTGCGCCGCGACACTCCCCGCCCAGGCTATTCCGGTTCCCCGTTCGAACCAGCCCTTCTTGTCCTTGTGGCGCCAGCTCTCCAGCCACCACAGGCCGAGGCCGATGCGCAGCACGGCAAGCCATTCGGTTCCGCTGAGGAAGATCGTCCGCACTGGGCACACCCCTCCACGAATCTGACGATACGTCAGTTCAGCCAGTTCAGCCGATCCGGGCGCCCGGCGCAAGAGGTTGCGGACCGTAATCAATCCGCAACGCGTTCGGTATAGCTTTGACGTACACGCGTCAAATGCGACGCTACGCTCACGCACATGCCCGACATCACCCCCACGACGCCCACGGCCCGCACGACCTCTACGCACCGTTCCCCCGTGTACGTCATAGGCGGCGGGCCGGGCGGCCTGGCCACCGCTGCCGCACTGGGCGAACAGGGGATACGTGCCGTGGTGCTGGAGAGGTCCCATGGCGTGGGCGGTGCCTGGCGCGGGCACTACGACCGGCTCGAACTCCACACCACACGGCGGCTGTCCGCGCTGCCCGGCTTCCCGATCCCGCGCTCGTACGGACGGTGGCTCGGCCGGGACGACATGGTGCGCTACCTGGAGCAGTACGCCGAGCATCACCGCCTGGAGATCGTCACCGGCGTCGAGGTCTCCTCGATCGAACGGCGGGGCTCCGCGGCTCACGCTGCTCAGGAGGCTCGCTCCGCACCCGAATCGGGCTCCACTCCGGGTGCCGGGGCGGGAGCGGGGACGCATGAGGCCTCGGGCTCGGACTCCGCTTCGGGACCGGACGCCCCTTCGACGTCGGATTCCGCATCGGGACCGGGTGTCCTTTCGACACTGGATCCCGCATCCTCGCCCGATTCCGCTTCGATGGCGGACTCCTCCCAGTCGGGGCCGGGCTCCAGCTCGGGGCCGGACTCCGGCTCTGGGAACTCCAGGTTGGGGCCGGAACCCGACACCGACGCCGGACCGGGGTGGCTGCTGCGGGCGACCGGAGGACGGGAACTCACCACCGATGCCGTCGTCGTCGCCACCGGCTTCAACCACACCCCGTATGTCCCCGACTGGCCCGGCCGGGACGCCTTCGGCGGAGAGGTGACGCACGCGAGCCGCTACCGCAATGCCGCCCCCTACCGCGGCCTGGACGTCCTGGTCATCGGCAGCGGCAACACCGGTGCGGAGATCGCCGTCGACCTCGCCGAGGGCGGGGCGTCCCGCGTGCGGCTCGCGGTGCGCACCCCGCCGCACATCGTGCGCCGTTCCACGCTCGGCTGGCCCGCACAGCGGACAGGCATCCTCGTCCGCCGGTGGCCGCGCCCCGTGGTGGACGGGGCGGCGCGCGCCGTCGCCCGGCTCTGCGGCCCGGACCTCACCCGGCACGGGCTGCCGCGCCCGGACACCGGGCTCTCCACCCGGGCGCGGGACGGTGCGATCCCGGTGCAGGACGTGGGACTGGTCAGAGCAGTGCGCTCGGGGCGGGTCGAACCGGTCGCGGCCGTCCACTCCTTCGAGCACGACCGGGTGATCCTCGCGGACGGCACCACCCTGGCCCCCGATGTCGTCATCGCCGCCACGGGATACCGGCGCGGGCTGGAGGAACTGGTCGGCCACCTGGACGTACTGGACCAACGCGGCCGCCCCCGTACCCACGGCCGCCGACCGGCCGCCCCGGGCCTCTACTTCACCGGCTACACCAACCCCATCAGCGGAATGCTCCGCGAACTCTCCATCGACGCGGGCAGGATCGCGCACGCCGTCCGGCGAGAGGAGGCACGGCGGGAGCTGAACGAACGACGGGCCGCCCGCCAGGGGCGGCAGGGACGGCAGGGACGCACGCCCCGGTCCGCGCCCCCACGCGTCCAGGAGAGCTGATCACCCTCTTCGCGCCCTCCACTCACCACTCCGCACCCGCCGGGCGCCGCCTCATGGGCGGTGCCCGTGGGCGGTGCCATGGGCGGCATCGAAGGCGATATGGGGTGGCCGGCGCGTCGTGGGCGGTGTGTG
>NZ_JBEOXS010000061.1:27229-28834 GCF_040296705.1 Streptomyces sp. NPDC002055 | reverse complement strand
GGTGTTCGGTGCACCACGGGCGGTGTGTGGTGACCGGTGCATCGTGGGCGGTGTGTGGTGTTCGGTGCACCACGGGCGGTGTGTGGTGACCGGTGCATCGTGGGCGGTGTGTGGTGTTCGGTGCACCACGGGCGGTGTGTGGTGACCGGTGCGTCGTGGGCGATGCGTCGTGGGCGGTGTCACGACCGGCGCGTCCCGGGCGATGTCACGATGGGCGCGTCCCGGGCGACGTCTTGGGTGGCGTGCCGGGGCGGGACAGGGAAGCGGAGTCGAGTCGAGCGAGGGCACCCGTCTCCAAAGCCACCCAGATCGCCCCGTCCGAACCCTGCACCAGGCCATGGGGCTCGGATGACGGGGTGGGCAGGTCGTACTCCGCCAGTTCGCCGCCGGCTCCGATCCATCCGACGCGGTTCGCACCCCACTCGGTGAACCAGCAGCCGCCGTTGGCATCGGCCGTGATGGCGTGGGGGCGGGCTTCGGGGTCCGGCAGCGGGAACTCCGTGATCCCACCGTCCGTCGTGATGCGGCCGATCCGGCCCGCGCCGATCTCGACGAACCACAGGGCCCCGTCCCCTCCGGACGTGATCCCCACCGGAGCGGACCCTTCCGTCGGCAGGGGAAAGACCGTGACCCGGCCCGCGGTGGTGATGCGGCCGATGGCGTCGGCCTGGTTCATGGTGAACCACAACGCCCCGTCCGGACCGGCCGCGATGGCGGAGGGAAACGCGCCGGCGACCGGCAGCGGGAACTCGCTGACCTCCCCCTCCGTGGTGACCCGGCCGATCCGGTCCACGGCGGTTTCGGTGAACCACAGCGCACCGTCCGGCCCGGCGACGATGCCGAACGGTCCTGCCTCCGCGGTGGGCAGCGAGACATGGCTGACCTCACCGTCAGCCGTGATGCGGCCGATCCGGTGAGCTCGGTACTCGGTGAACCACAGCGCACCATCGGGACCGGTGGCGATGACCGTCGGCCCGCACGACGGCGGGTCCAGCACGAACTCGACGCCCTCGGCCCCCTCCACCTCCCCTGCCGAGGGGAACACCGAGGACGCAGGGCCGTCCGACGGCGGGGCAAGGCGTCCGATCTTCCCGGCGTGCACCAGGGTGAACCAGAGCGCACCGTCTGGACCGGCCGTGACGGCGTACGGCCCGGCCGCCCCGTCCGACACCACGAACTCCCGGATCGGGACCGCAGCCGGGCCCGCGGGCGCTGCGCGGCCCGGGTCGGCGGCCGATGCGGCGGCCGGTCCCGGGGGTGAGGCGACAGGCGCACCCAGCGGCAAGCTGACAGACGACCCCGGAGGCAAGCTGCCAGGCGACCCCGAAGGCGAGCCGGCAGTCGCCCCCGGAGGGGAGTCGGCAGTCGGACCTGGGGGTGAGCCGACGGTCGGCTCCGGGGGCGAATCCGCGGTCCCGCCCGGAGCCGGGGCAGGGGACGTGCCAGTGATCGAGTCAGTATGCGAGGCGGCGGTTGAGCCGGGCTTTGGGGTGGCGGGCGGGGTGTCGGACGGGCTGGACGTGGCGTCGGTCATGTGGCGTGCCTTCGTTCGGGTGGCGCTACGGTCATCGAAACGTCCGAGGGGCCTGGAGAGTTGCGAAGCCC
>NZ_JBEOXS010000061.1:0-27132 GCF_040296705.1 Streptomyces sp. NPDC002055 | reverse complement strand
CCCGCGAAGCCCGCGAAGCCCGCGAAGCCCGCGAAGCCCGCGAAGCCCGCGAAGCCCGCGAAGCCCGCGAAGCCCGCGAAGCCCGCGAAGCCCGCGAAGCCCGCGACAAAGCGCTACAGGATCTCCCCCAAGGTCGACTTTTTCCCTGCAGCCCTGTTCCTGACTACGCGTCAGTTGCGTAATCTGACTGAGCGTCAGATTGTCTGGCGGCGTCCTATCGGCCATCGAGCAGGAGCGGGCGAGACGATGCTTGGATCGACTCATGGCACCCTGACCACGCACTCCCGCCCGGCCCGCGTCGCGGCCTGCGGTGAGCACTCCCGGACCACGGTCCACGAGACGGCGGATCCAGGCAAGGGCACCGACGTCAGTGGGCGCCCCCTGCACCTGCCCGTTCCCGATCTCGACCGCTTCTTCCGGCCCGAGTCCATGGCCGTGATCGGCGCGTCGGACAGCCCGGGCCGCCCCAATGCGGGGATCACCCGCCGGCTCCTCGACTGGTCCGAGCGGGTCGGCGCCCGCCTCCATCCGGTCAATCCGAGTCGCCGCACCGTCTACGGGCTGCCCTGCCACCCGTCCGTATCGGAGCTGCCGGGTCCTGTAGACCTCGCTGTCGTCCTGGTGGCCGACCCCCTTTCCGTGATCGAGGAACTGGCGGCGACGAAGGTCAGGTTCGCCGTCGCCTTCGCGTCCGGCTTCGCGGAGACCGGCGACGACGGGGCCGCCGCGCAGAACCGGCTCGCCGCGGCCGTCCAACGCTCCGGCCTCCGGCTGCTCGGCCCGAACACCAACGTCAATGCCTTCGAGGAGTTCCGGCAGGATCTCACGGGCCCCGCGATCGCCCTCATCACCCAGTCCGGCCATCAGGGCCGGCCGGTCTTCAGCCTCCAGGAGCTCGGCATCCGGCTCTCCCACTGGGCGCCGACGGGCAACGAGGCCGATCTGGAGACCGCGGACTTCATCTCCTACTTCGCGTCACAGCCCGAGGTCGGCGCCATCGCCGCATATGTGGAAGGGCTGAAGGACGGCCGCAGCTTCCTGCTGGCCGCCGACCGGGCCGCCCGCAACAAGGTGCCGGTCGTGGCCGTCAAGGTCGGCCGGACCGCGACCGGAAGCCGGACGGCGGCCTCCCACACCGGGAAACTGACCGGAGCCGACGAGGTCGTCGACGCGGCCATGCGGCAGTTCGGCGTGATCCGCGTCGACGGGCTCGACGAGCTCCAGGACACCGCCGCGCTCCTGGCCCGCGCACACCCCCCGCAGGCCGACGGCGTGGCCGTGTATTCGATCTCCGGGGGAACCGGTGCCCACTTCTCGGATCTGGCCGCCGCCGCGGGCCTTGCGCTGCCGACGCTGTCCGACGCCAAGCAGGCCGAACTGCACCAGTGGATACCGGACTACCTCGACGTTGCCAACCCCATCGACAACGGGGGCCACCCGGTGGGCGACTGGCGCGGCCGGAAGATCATCGACGCGATCCTCGCGGACCCCGCCGTGGGCGTGCTCATCTGCCCGATCACCGGCCCCTTCCCACCCCTGAGCGACAAGCTCGCCCAGGATCTCGTCGACGCCGCGGAAGCCACGGACAAGCTGGTGTGCGTCGTCTGGGGATCGCCGGCCGGCACCGAGGACGCCTATCGCACGACCCTGCTCGGCTCCTCCCGTGTCGCCACCTTCCGGACCTTCTCCAACTGCATCACCGCCGTCCGGTCCTACCTCGGCCACCATCGCTTCACCGCGCACTACCGCTCCCCCTTCGAGGACGCCCCACGGACGCTGTCCCCCTCGGCCCGCAAGGCCGAGCCCCTGCTGCAGCCCGGCAGGGAGCTCAGCGAGTACGCCGCGAAGCAGCTCCTCCGGGCCTACGGGATCCGGGTGCCGCGCGAGCAGTTGGTGACCAGCGCGGCCGCGGCCGTCCGGGCCGCCGGGCCCGTCGGCTATCCGGTCGTACTGAAGGCCTCCGCCCCCCAGCTCGCGCACAAGACCGAACTGGGTCTGGTCAAAGTCGGGCTGACCTCGGCCAGTCAGGTCCGGGACGCCTATCGGGAGCTCACCGACATCGCCCGGTACGAACGGATCGACCTGGACGGCGTACTGGTCTGCCAGATGATCGAGCGGGGAGTGGAGATGGTCGTGGGCGTCACCCACGACAGCCTCTTCGGCCCCACGGTGACGGTCGGGCTCGGCGGGGTGCTGGTGGAGGTCCTGCGGGACACGTCCGTCCGGGTCCCCCCGTTCGGCGAGGACCAGGCCAGATCCATGCTCCGTGAACTGCGCGGGCACGCCCTTCTGGAGGGTGTGCGCGGAGCACCTCCGGCGGATGTGGACGCCTTGGTCGAGGTGGTGCTGCGCACCCAGCGGCTGGCGCTCGAACTGGGCGACGGCATCGCCGAGCTCGACATCAACCCGCTCGTGGTGCTGGAGCGGGGCCAGGGCGCAGTGGCGCTCGACGCCCTGGTCGTATGCCGGTGAGCGCACGCGCTCGCGCAGCGGCGGCCTCCGGACCGGTGCGGTGTGTGCCATGGACCCCGCCGGCAGCGCCCGGGCCGGGGCCGACCGGCCCCGCACACCGCTGCGCCCCGTACCTCTGCGCCCCGTCCCGGTGCGCCCCGTCCCGCTGCGGGCCGAAGCCGAGACGCACCGTCGTGGCGGCCGGTGCACCGCGCCTTTCCCGCCCCCCGCGCGGGAAAGACACCTCACCGGCCGCCGCGACGAACGCGGATCGCCCCGCGCCCGCCCCACCGTCCGAGCCACGAGCCACCACCACATCCCCCACCACCGGCCAAGGAGTTCGCGCATGAATGCCTCCCCCGAGAAGTCCTTGGAGACAGGTGTACTGCACGCCACTGACAACGGGGTCTCGTGGATCACCCTCAACCGCCCCGAGGCACTGAACGCCATCGCCCGGGACCAGCGGGAACACATCATCGCGCTGCTCGAAGCGGCCTCCGCCGACCCCGCCGTGCGGGCCGTCGTCATCACCGGCTCCGGCCGGGGCTTCTGCTCGGGTGCCGATCTGCGCGGCGACACGGCCGCACCCGAACGGGAACGCGTCGCGGGCGATGTGGCCCGGACGATCCGGGGCGGCGCCCAGCGGCTCATCGCGGCCGTCCTCGACTGCGAGAAGCCGGTGATCGCCTCGGTCAACGGCGCCGCCGCCGGCCTCGGCGCGCATCTGGCTCTCGCCTGCGATCTCGTCCTGGCGTCCGAATCGGCCACGTTCATCGAGGTGTTCGTGCGCCGGGGACTCGTGCCGGACGGAGGCGGCGCCTACCTGCTGCCCCGTCTCGTGGGCCCGCAGCGCGCCAAGGAGCTGATGTTCTTCGGAGATGCCCTGTCCGCGACCGACGCCGAGCGCCTGGGCCTCGTCAACCGGGTGCTTCCCGCAGCGGCCCTGGAGAAGGTGACGCGCACGTGGGCCGAGCGTCTGGCGGCGGGGCCCACGCGGACCCTCGCTCTCACCAAGCAGCTGGTGAACGCCTCACTCGACGACGACCGCACCTCGGCGTTCGCCGCGGAAGCCGCCGCCCAGGAGAGCAACATGACGACGCTGGACGCCGGCGAGGGGGTGGCGTCGTTCAGGGAGCGCAGGCCACCGCACTTCCGCGGCCGCTGAGCGCGGCAGCGGTTGCCCTGCCGGCGGAGCCGATGCTCCGCCGGGAGCTTGGGCCCGCCAACGAACCCGGGACCACCGAAGCCGGGACCGTCACCGTACGCGCGACCGCCGACAGCGTCCGCCGGGCCGAAGGGGACAGCCGAGCTGCGCCCGAGGCATCGGCACACACAGGGCCGGCAGGAGCCCCGCGAGCAGGAGGTGGCCGACCTCCTGCCACCTCGAACCAACGGGCAACGCACCGGGACACCGAGCCACCGGTGCCCCGAAACCTCGAGGTACGAAAGCCACCGTAGGGCAGTACCCGGACCTTCTCATCCGGCGCCGACCTTCTCATCTGACGATCCATCAGTTTCAATGGTTCTCATGATGGGACATGCGGGCATGGCTGCCACTGTCGTGCGTTATCTCCGCGCGACCGGCTCACCGACCTCCGAGCCTCCGGTCGATCCCCTCCCCCGCCCCGACCTGCGTGCCGTCCGGGACGGCGAGCGTCCACCGATCGATCCGGCGGACTTCCGCCGCGTGCTGGGCGCCTTCGCCAGCGGCGTCACCGTGATCACCGCGCCCGCCCCCGCACACGCCCTGCCCTGCCCGGACGGGCACCGAGCGGCATCACAGGGCGAAGCCGCGCCCGCTGCTCAGGGAGAAGGCGGACCGGCGGCCTTCGCCTGCCAGTCGTTCGCCTCGCTCTCCCTCGCCCCGCCGCTGGTCGCCTTCATGGTGGCGCGGACGTCCACGACCTGGCCCCGTATCGCCCGGGCCGGGGTCTTCTGCGTCAACATCCTGGGCGCGCATCAGGGCGCACTGTGCCGGAACTTCGCCGTGAGCAGTGCCGAGCGGCCGGACAAGTTCGCTGGGGTGGACCACGCCCCGGCGCCGGTGACGGGCTCGCCGCGGCTGAACGGCGCGCCGGCGTGGATCGACTGCACGATCCACGCCGTGCACACGGGAGGCGACCATCTGATCGTGGTGGGCCGCGTCGAGGCGCTCGGCACCGACGACGCCGCCGCGGCGGAGGGCCCGCTGCTCTTCCACCGCGGGGCGTTCGGGCGCTTCACCGACTGACCGGTACGTGCCGCGGAACCACCCGCGGCACCGGCATCCCCCTGGGACGCCGACCGCTCAGAACGTCAGCACCCCGCGCGCCACCCGGCCGTGCCGGGCGTCGTCCGCCGCCTTGGCGAAGTCCTCGACGGGGTAGCTCCGGCTGACCAGTTCGTCCAGCATGAGCCGGCCGGCCCGGTACAGCTCGGTGTAGAGCGCGATGTCGCGCTGTGGCCGCGACGACCCGTACCGGCAGCCGAGAATCGACTTGTCGAGATACATCGAGGAGACACGGAAGGACGCTTCGGCATCGGCGGGCGGCACGCCGAGCAGCACCGCCCGGCCGCCCCGGTCCAGCAGGTCGACGGCCTGCCGGATGAGCTCGGTCCGTCCCACGCACTCGAACGTGTGGTCCGCGCCGGTGGGAAGAATGCGCCGGACGGCGGCGACGGTGTCGGGCACGGCGGAGGCGTCGATGAAGTGCGTGGCACCGAACTGCCGGGCCGCTGCCTCCTTCTCGGGGTTGGCGTCCACCGCCACGATGGTCAGCGCACCCGCCATCCGGGCGCCCTGGATGACGTTCAGCCCGATGCCGCCGCTCCCGATGACGACCACGCTCTCGCCGCGGCCCGTCCCGGCGCGGTTGAGCACGGCCCCCACGCCGGTCAGCACTCCGCAGCCGATGAGGGCGGCCGAGGTGAACGGGATCTCCGGGTGGATCTTCACCGCCTGGACGGCCTTGACGACGGTGCGTTCCGCGAAGGCCGAGTTGGAGGCGAAGTTGTGGAGCCGTTCCCCGGCCCGGGAGAACGGCCGGCCGGGGCGCCCGATGGCCGCGCGGCACATGGTGGGCCGGCCGCGGTCGCAGTCGGCGCACGCACCGCAGTTGGCCAGCGTCGAGAGTGCCACATGGTCTCCGGGACCCACGTGGGCGACGCCGGGTCCCACGGCTTCGACCACCCCCGCTCCTTCGTGACCGAGAACGACCGGGACCGGAAAGGGGATGGTGCCGTCCACGACCGACAGATCGCTGTGGCACAGCCCCGCCGCCCGCACACCGACCAGCACCTCGCCCGGCCCGGGGTCGCGGACCTCCAGGTCGTCGACGACCCGGGTCCGCGTGCCGTCGAAGATCACACCTCTCATGGCTGCTGTTCCCTTCAGGAAGGCCGGACGTCACGGGTGGGGCCGGGCGCGAGGCAGGAGGCGAACGGATCAGGAACGAACGGTTCAGGAAGGCCAGACGACGGACTGGAGCTCGCTGTAGGCGTGGAGGCCGAACGATCCGCCGTCCCGTCCGACACCGCTCTCCTTGAAGCCGCCGAAGGGTGTCTCGGGGTGGCGCTGAACGGTGTTGATGCCGACATTGCCGCTGCGCAGCCGGGCCGCGAGCCCCCAGGCCCGTCCGGCGTCGGCGCTGAACACGTAGTCGTAGAGGCCGTACGGGGTCCCGTTGGCGATCCGGACCGCCTCGTCCTCGTCGTCGAACGGAATCGCCACCACGACCGGTCCGAACAGCTCCTCCTGGGCGACGGTCATCTCCGGGGCGACGTCGGCCAGGAGGGTCGGGGCGACGAAGAAGCCGGTGGGAAGCGCCGGCCGGGTGCCGCCCACGACGAGCCGGGCCCCCTGCCGGACGGCCCCGGCGATGTACTCCTCGACGCGGTCCCGCTGTGCGGCGGAGATCAACGGACCGACGACCGTGGAGTTATCCACAGGGTCCCCGACCGTCAGTGCACCGGCGTACTGTCGGAGACCGGCAACGACCTTCTCGTACAGCGATCGATGGACGAGAGCGCGGGTCGGTGCCGTGCAGATCTGACCGCTGTGGAACGACCAGGTGGTACCGACCGCCCGAATCGCCGACGTGGCCACCCTCTCGTCGGCGTCCTCCAGCACGATGGCCGCGCCCTTGCCGCCCAGCTCCATCAGGGTGCGTTTCATCGTGTCACCGGCGGACCGGGCGATCCGCCGCCCGACAGCGGTCGAACCGGTGAAGCTGATCATGTCGACATCCGGGTGCGCCACCAGCGCCTCTCCGGCCGCCGCACCGGAGCCGGTGACGACATTGAAGACGCCATCGGGCAGCCCGGCCACCTGGAGCAGAGGGCCCAGCTCCAGGCAGCCCAGCGGGTCCTGCGGGGCCGGCTTGGCGACGACCGTGTTGCCCATGGCCAAGGCGGGTGCCACTTTGCCCGCGAGGTTGACGATCGGAAAGTTGTAGGAGGTGATACAACCCACGACACCCACGGGGCGGCGGACGGCGGCGGCGCCGATGAGCCCACCGGGCGCGAGCGGACTCGCCTTCACGGGCTGCGGGGCGAGCGGCACGGTGTCCGGCTCCACGGCACCGCGCGCGTAACGCCGGAACCGGTCGGCGGCGGTGGGGACCTGGAGGGTTGAGGCGACGTGCAGGGTGGCGCCCGTCTCGGCCTGAAGGAGCGGCACCAGGTCCTTGCCGTGCTCGACGAGCAGATCCGCGATGCGGTCGAGCACGGCGGCCCGCTCGCGGGGATCGGTCCGTGCCCAGTCCTCGTACGCGGCCCGGGCGGCGGTGACGGCTCGGCCGACCTGTGCACCGTCCGCCTCGGGGGCTTGGCCGACCGTTTCCTCCGTCGCCGGATTGATCACCGGGTAGTGGCCGTTGGCGGGCGCCCGCCAACGGCCGCCGATCCAGTGCCCGTAGTGCGTCTTCACAGGCATCCGCGTGACTCCTTCGGGAGGCCGAGGACTCGCTCGGCGATGATGCCGCGCTGGATCTCGTCCGATCCCCCGTAGATGGTGTCGGCCCGGGTGAACAGGAACAGATGCTGCAGCGCGTCGAGTTCGTACGGGTTGTCCGCCGACCAGTCCGACGGTCCGGCTGTCGCCGCCGCGCCCCGTACCTGCATGGCGAGTTCGCCGAGCCGCTGATGCCAGCCGCCCCACAGCAGTTTGGCGACGCTCGGCGCACCCGGGGCCGTCCCCGCGGACGATCCGAGGGTGCGCAGGGCGTTCCAGCGCATGGTGTGCAGCTCGGCCCACTGCCGTACGAGGCGGTCGCACAGCACCGGATCCCGGAGGGCACCGGTTCGGGCCCCCAGCCGCAGCACCCGGTCCAGCTCCTCGAAGAAGCCGATCTGCTGGACCAACGTGGAGACACCACGCTCCAGGGCGAGCAGCCCCATGGCGACCCGCCAGCCGTTGCCCGGGCCGCCGACCAGGTGCTCGGCCCGCGCCGCGGCACCGTCGAAGAACACCTCGTTGAACTCGGCCGACCCCGACATCTGACGGATCGGCCGTACCTCGATCCGCCCCGGCTGGTCCATGGGAACCAGCAGGAAGGACAGTCCGTGATGGCGCCGTGAGTCCGGGTCCGTCCGTGCGAGAACGAAGCACCAGTCGGCGTCCCGGGCGAGGGACGTCCAGATCTTCTGCCCGGTGATCCGGTACGTGCCGTCGGCCGGGTCCCGCACGGCGACGGTGCGGAGTCCGGCGAGGTCCGATCCCGCGTCCGGCTCGCTGTAGCCCTGGCACCACAGTTCCTCACCGCGGGCGATGGCCGGCAGGAAGCGTTCGCACTGTGCCGCGTCGCCGTGGGCGAGCAGCGTGGGAGCCAGCAGGTTCTCCCCGATGTGCCCGACCCGGCCGGGCGCCTGCGCCCGCGCGTACTCCTCCGCCCACACCACTTGCCGGGTCACCGAGGCGGACCGGTTGCCGTACTCCCCCTGCCAGCCGAGCCCGATCCAGCCGTCCGCGCCGAGCTCACGCTCCCAGCGCCGCCGCACCTCCGGCTCCCCGCCCGCCGCGACGTACTCGCCGGCCAGGTGCTCCCGAAGCCATGCGCGCGCCTCTTCGCGGAAGCAGTCGTCCTCCGCACCGAAGCTGAAGTCCATGCCTTCTCCCCTCGCCGCCCACGTCGTACGGGGTCTGCGTTCTGCCGGGTGTCCGACTGCACCGCGCGGCCCGGTCACCCGACGCGCCATGCCGCGCCGACCGGCCCTGCGCCGACCGACCCCGCGCCGACCGGCCCTGCGCCGGCCGACCCCGCGCCGACCGGCCCTGCGCCGGCCGACTCCGCGTCGCGGGCTGCGCCTTGCCCCGTCCGCCGGACCCCTCCTGCCCGCGCCCCTCGGTGAACGCGGTGCGTTCGGTGCGCGCCGCTCGCTGCGGTGCGGTGCGCGCCGTTCCACTCGCTGCGGTGCATGCGGTGCGCGCCGTGCCACTCGCCCCGGTGTCCCGCTCCGGACCGTCTCTCCGCCGGGTGCCCCGATCGGGTGCACCCCGGCCGGAGTCCTCAGCCCACCGGCGTCATGTACCGGGCCACGAGCCGGGGCCGAGCGCCTGCCAGTCCTCCTCAGCCCACTGGCGTCACGTACCGGGCCGGGCGTTGGGCCGGCCCCGGTCGGCCGCCGCGGCCGCCATCGCCTCCAGCTGGGCGAGCATCGGCATCGGGTCGGTCCCCACCGAGCCGGGCAGGAAGTCCGCGATCCGCTCGGGAGTCCAGGAACCCTCGGCATAACCGGCCCGCAGTTCACGCGGCTGCGCCCACACCGCGATCTTGGGGCCGGCCACGGTGTAGACCTGACCGGTGATCTTCTCCTGTCGCGCCCGTTCGCTGAGCAGATAGACGACGAGAGCGGCCACGTCCTCGGGCTCCCCGATCTCCTTCAGCTCCATCGGCACGTTGGCCGACATGCGTGTCCTGGCCACCGGGGCTACGCAGTTCGCCGTCACCCCGTACTTGTGCAGTCCCAGCGCGGCACTCCGTACCAGCGAGATGACGCCGCCCTTGGCCGCCGCGTAGTTGGCCTGGGCGACGCTTCCCTGGTGGTTGCCGCTGGTGAAGCCGATCAAGGTGCCCGTGCCCTGGCGCCGCATCACCGCCGCGGCGGCACGGAAGACGGTGAACGTGCCCTTGAGGTGCGTGGCGACGACCGGGTCCCACTCCTCCTCGCTCATGTTGAAGAGCATCCGCTCCCGCAGAATGCCCGCCACGCACACGACACCGTCCACCCGTCCGTACTCCGCGAGGGCGGTGTCGACGATCCGCTGTCCGCCGGCCATCGTCGAGACGTCGTCGGCGACGGCGACGGCCTCGCCACCGGCCGCCTCGATGTCCTTGACCACGGCTTCCGCGACCGCGCTGCTCGGATCGCCGCCCTCGATCGACACCCCGTAGTCGTTGACGACGACCCGCGCGCCCTCGGCAGCACAGGCCAGGGCAACGGCCCGCCCGATACCGCGACCGGCGCCCGTGACGGCGACCACCTTGCCGGCCAAGAAGTTCCCCACGCCGCGCCCCTTCCCGCAGATTCTGACGAACCGTTAGATTCTGAGCAGAGGCGGCGCCGAACACAAGACCCATACCTCAGCGATCCGGCTCCGCCGCACCGAGCCCGGCGGCGGTCCCGCGCACTCCCAGCCCTTCGCCCACCGGCAGGCCCCGGCTTCACGCCGACCCCAGAAGGAGACCTCGTGCCACTGCCACCGGAGTTTCACGACATCGCCCACCGGGTCAACAACTGGGGCCGGTGGGGCGAAGCGGATGAGACCGGCACGCTCAACCTCATCACCGACTCCGTCGTGCAAGCTGCAGCGGCCACCGTCCGCAGCGGCCGCCGGGTCCCCCTGGCCCTCCCGCTCCAGCAGGACGGCGTGCAGACAGGCCTCATCCCGGGCAGGGTGAACCCGCTGCACACCATGGTTGCCGTGAACCTGGAGATGTTCGGCCCCGGCACCGTCGCCACCAGCGACGACACCGTCACCATGGCCCTTCAGGCGGCCACCCATTGGGACGGCCTGACGCATGTCTCGCACTCGGGGAAGATCTACAACGGCCGCCCGGCGAGCACGGTGACCGCCCACGCGGGCTCGGCGTTCAGCGGCATCGAGACGGCGCGGCACATCGTCTCCCGAGGGGTCCTGCTCGACGTCGCCCGCGCGCACGGCCGAGAGCGGCTCGACGACAACCACGCCGTCACCCCCGACGACCTGGACGCCGCCGAGGAACTGGCGGGCACCGCCGTCCGGTCCGGGGACATCGTGCTGATACGCACCGGCCAGATCCAGCGATACCTGGCGGGCGACAAGCAGGGGTACGCGTTTCCGTCTCCCGGGCTGTCGATCCGCTGCCCGGAGTGGTTCCACACCCGCGACGTGGCGGCCGTGGCCAATGACACGCTCACCTTCGAGATCTTCCCACCGGAGATCGAGAACCTGTGGCTACCGGTGCACGCGCTCGACCTGGTCGAGATGGGCATGCTGCAGGGTCAGAACTGGAACCTGGAGGAGCTGTCGGAGGTCTGCGCGGCAGAGGGGCGCTACGCGTTCCTGTTGTCCGCGATGCCGGAGCCGTTCGTGGGAGGCACCGGCACCCCGGTCGCCCCCGTGGCACTGCTGTGACCGATAGCCGTGATCGCCCATAGCCGCGGCCACGGCCACCAACTGCGCCCACTCCCCGACCAGGTCGTCGCACGGCGCCCGACCCCGCCCCGCCCCCTCCAACCGCGAGCCGCGACCTGCCACCGCTGAGGCCGGCCCCAGCCTGCCGCCGTCGACAGACCGGTCACCCCGCCGCTGTTCACCGAACCCGCACCTCACCTCGGGACCCGAGCACCGATCCGCACGTGAGGATCCAGGAGGCTCCAGGGGCGAGGGGAGGCCCCAGGGGGCCGGGGCGGAGGAAGACCGGTCGGGTGGCGGCGCGCTCATGCGCGCCCCGAGCACGGCACGGCGGACCGCCACCCGGCTCCGGCGCTCAGCCCTGCAGTTGAGCAGGGGCTCGCGGTGAGCACCGGACCACGACCCGCACTCGCCGAGGACCAACAGCACACGCCCTCGACGTCCCCTCGCGACGAATCGCTCCCACAAGGGTGATCAAGTGAATACGAGTCGTCAACACCTGATCTGAACTTTGCGACCTATGCCCCATTTGAAATGGCGCATTGGGGTTCATACGCGGCCGCGTTCAGCGACTGGCAACGGTCGATCTCGCACCAGATGCTCTTCCCCGCCCCCTCGGGCTCCCAGCCCCAGCGGTCGGCGAGGCCGTCGACGAGCTCCAGGCCGCGACCGTTGGTGTCATCACCGTCTGCGTGCCGCGGCATCGGCGCCCGGGCGCTGCGGTCGGCGACCTCGACCCGGACGGTCTCGGCCCCGGTGTCGGCCGCACCGGCATCCGGCAGGAGCATCCTCAGGACCGCCGGACAGCCGGTGTGCACCACAGCGTTGGTGACCAGCTCGGAGATCAGCAGGATCAGCGTCTCCGCGAGCGGCTCATCAGGCTGTATGCCGGATCGCGCGAGGCGCGATCGAGCCCATCTCCGGGCCCGCCCCACCTCTGCGGGGTCGGGCCGCACCTCCAGCTGAACCTGAAGCACCTGCACCGCTCACACCATCCGAACCGGCGGACACATCGCCGCGCGCCTCCATGTGATCACGGAACGTGATCCCAACGGAGAACAGCATGGTTGACGTACAGTTACCCCAACAAGCGCTTCGGGCATATTCCGGCGCAAAGGAGTATGCGTACTGCATACTGTGCGACACGCGCTGCGGCGACTCGAACAACGGGGCCCGGAACGCCTCCACCGGGCGCGAGCAAGGTGCCTTCGCTCCCCCGGGAGCCTCGCCGCATCGGCCGCACCGGGGTTGTTGCGCATCGTCACCACTCGCACGCATGGGAGCGTACCGGAGCCCGGTGACGGCTCCCCCTTCTCACGAGTCACGTCTCGGACACAACCCGGTATCAACACTGAGTGACGATTCCGGTTGCATCAATCAGGCACTTCCCCGATGTCCAACAGCGGGCGACATCACCACCCGACGGCTCTCCGTCAGTCGCTCTGTCGGTCGCTCTGCCCGCCTGCTGCCGGCTCGGCCTCCAGCAGGGACGCCGCCAACGCCTCCTCCGCGGACGATTGCGGCAGCCACTGGCCCGCCCGCAACCACGCCCGCTTGAGGTGCAGATGCACCTCCGACTCCCAGGTGAAGCCCATACCGCCGCACACCTGCAGGCAGTCGCGTGCGTTGCGCACGGCGGCCTCGTCGGCCAGCAGCTTCGCGGCGGCGATGTCACCGCCGTCACCCGTGACCGCGGCGGCGTACACGGCGCTCCGCGCGAGCTCCGCCCGCACCAGCATGTCGGCACACAGGTGCTTGATCGCTTGAAAGGCCCCGATGGCCTGTCCGAACTGTCGTCGCTCGCGCGCGTGCAGCACGGCCGCCTCCACGGTCCGCGCGGCGCTGCCGAGTTGCTGTGCGGCGGTGAGCAGTACGGCTTCCCGGCGCAGTTCGGCCGCCCGGCACCTCGGCGAGCCGAACTGCGCCGGGTCCCGCACAAGCCGTGCTCCTGGCCGGCAGCCGGGGGGCACGGCTGCGTCCGTCCACACACCGTCGGACGGCACCGCCGCTGCACGGCTTCCGGCGGAAGCGGCACCTCCCCCGCTGGCCCCACTGCTTCCGGCAGCCGCCTCGTGCCGGTGCAGCGGTGTCAGCGGATCCACCGAGCGCAGCGGGCGGGCGGCGATCCTGTCCGGTGGCAGCACTGCGACAGCCGTTCCGCCGATGACGAGTACGGCGTCGGCACTGCTCAGATGCTCCACGAGGGCATCGGCCCCCGCGACGCACTCACCCCCCTCAGTTCCGTCCGTGATCCCGTCGGTGATCCCGTACGGGGCCCCGTCCATCGCGGTGACGATCACTTCGCCGGTCGCCGCGCCCTCGACCAGCCCGGACGCCAGATGCGTGGCCAGGAGCGGTCCCGGCACCAGCGCTCGCCCGGCTTCCTCGAAGACCAGTGCGGCCTCCGGCAGCCCCAGTCCCGCACCGGCTCCGCTCGGGTGCTCCTCGGGCAGACGCAGCCCGAAGAACCCCACGGCGCCGAGGTGCCTCCAGAGTTCCCGGTCCACCCGGCCCCCGGACCACTCCGCCGCCGGCCCCCCGCTCCCCTCCCCATCCGCACAGCCCCCGAAGCCGCCGGCCCCGCCGAAACCGCCGGCCCCGGAAGCCCCGGAGGCCCCACCGGACCCTCCACACTGACCGGACCCTCCACACTCCCCGCCCCCGGCCGCCGCGAACCCCGCGGCAGCCCGAAGCCGGTCGGGGCCGAAGTGCGCCTCCAGCAGCGCCCGGACCGTGCTCCGCAGCGCCGCTTGCTCCTCCGTGAGCCGGAAGTCCATGGTCAGCGCCCCTTGGGCAGGCCGAGGATGCGCTCGGCGACGATGTTCCGCTGGATCTGCGAGGTGCCCGCGGCGATCGTGTAGGAGAGCGACGACAGCCGGTCCGCGACCCACTCCCGGTCGGCGTCCAGCGCGTCGGCCGCCCCCAGGACGTCCGCCGCCGCGTCGTACAGCTCCTGCCGGGCGTGCGAGTAGCGCAGTTTGAAGAACGAGCCGCCGACGCCGGGCACCCCCGCGCCCGCACCGGCGCCGGACGCCCCCTGGCGCACCCCGGCGCCCGGAGCTCTCCCGGAGCCGCCGGCGGCGGCCCGCGCCCCGTCCGCGCTCCCCGGCCGGTGCTGCGCCTCGCTCACGTTCCACTGGGTGAGCCGCCACAGGGCCGTGAACTCCGCGGCGAGCCGGCCCAGCCGGCGTCGCAGCACCGGGTCGTCCCAGCGGCCGTTCCGCCGCGCCGTACGGGCCAGTTCGCCCAGCACACGCCGGCAGGCGACGACCTCCCCCACGAAGGCGGTGCCCCGTTCGAAGGACAGGGTGACCATGGTGACCCGCCAGCCGTCGTGCTCCGCGCCGATGCGGTACGAGACCGGCACCCGCACCTCGTCCAGGAAGACCTCCGCGAACTCCGTCGAACCGGCCAGGGTGCGCAGCGGCCGTACGGTCACCCCCGGCGCGTCCATCGGCATCGCCAGCCAGGAGATCCCCCGGTGCCGCGGCGCCTCCGGATCGGTGCGGACCAGCAGTTCGCACCAGTCGGCGACCTCGGCGTGGGAGGTCCAGAGCTTCGATCCGCTGACGACGTAGCAGTCCCCGTCGCGTACGGCCCGGGTCCGCAGCGCCGCCAGGTCCGACCCGGCCTCGGGCTCACTGAACCCCTGGCACCACACCTCTTCGCCCCGCAGGATCGGTGGCAGCCACCGGCGGCGCTGTTCCGGCGTCCCCTCGGCGGCGATGGTCGGGCCGGCGTGCAGCAGTCCGACGAAGTTCGCGCCGACGTAGGGTGCCCCCGCCCGCTCGGTCTCCTCCAGGAAGATCAGGTGCTGGGTGGGGGTCGCCCCTCGACCGCCGGCGTCCCGCGGCCAGTGCAGCCCCGCGTATCCGGCGTCGTAGAGCGCCCGCTGCCAGCCCAGGTCGTACGCCCGCCGCCCCGGCCAGTCGTGCGGGTCGGGCCGCGGCGGCAGCTTCGGCAGCGCGCCGCCCAGCCAGGCCCGGAGCCGGCGCCGGAAGTCTTCCTCCTCCTCGGTGTACGTCAGGTCCATCCGCCGCGCTCACCCGTCCAGATCGAGGTCGAGCATCCGTATGGCGTTGCCGCGCATGAGCTTGTACACGGTCTCCTCGTCGAGCCCCTTCACATGGTCGAGCGCGACCTCCTTGGTGTGCGGGAAGGTCGAGTCCACATGCGGGTAGTCGGTCTCGAAGGTGGCGTTGTCCCGTCCGACGACGTCCAGTGAGGCGACTCCGTGCTTGTCACGGAAGAAGCAGCAGAAGATCTGCCGGTAGTAGTACGTCGACGGGGGCTCGGGGATCAGATCGCGGACCCCGCCCCAGGCACGGTGCTCCTCCCAGACGTCGTCGGCCCGCTCCAGGGCGTACGGGATCCACCCCATCTGCCCTTCGCTGTAGGCCAGTTTGAGCCGGGGGAACCGCACCAGCACCCCGCTGAAGAGGAAGTCCGTCATCGAGGCCATCGCGTTGTTGAAGCTCAGCGTCGCCTGGACGGCCGGGGGCGCGTCCGGCGAGGCGGCGGGCATCTGCGAGGACGAGCCGATGTGCATGTTGACGACGGTGCCCGTCTCCTGACAGGCGGCGAAGAAGGGATCCCAGTAGCCGGAGTGGATGCTCGGCAGCCCCAGACAGGTGGGGATCTCGCTGAAGGTCACGGCCCGGACGCCGCGTGCCGCGTTCCGCCGGATCTCCGCGACCGCGAGGCCGACGTCCCAGAGCGGGATGAGGCACAGCGGGATCAGCCGGCCGCCGCTGTCCCCGCACCACTCCTCCACCATCCAGTCGTTGTACGCGCGGACGCAGGCCAGGGCGACCTCCTTGTCGTGCGCCTCCGCGAAGGTCTGCCCGCAGAAGCGGGGGAAGGTGGGGAAGCAGAGGGAGGCCTCGACATGGTTGAGGTCCATGTCCTTCAGCCGCGCGGCCGGGTCCCAGCAGCCGCGGCGCATCTCCTGCCGGGTGATCCCTTCGAGGGTCATCTCGTCCCGGTCGAAGCCGACGGCGGCGATGTTGCGCTTGTACGGGAACTTCAGGTCCTCGTAGATCCACCAGTCGGTCGGCGGCCCGTCCGGGTCCATGGTGATGACGTACTTGCCGCCGGTGTACTCCAGCTGTCCGATGCCGGCGGTCAGGGGCCGCGGTCCGCGGTCCCGGTACTTGGCCGGCAGCCAGGTCTCGAAGAGGTGCGCGGGCTCGATGACATGGTCGTCGACGCTGACGATACGCGGCAGGCCGGCCGGGGCCGCCGACGGCGTTCCCGGGGTGACTGCGGTCATGGCCTCTCCCCTTCGCGCTTCCGATGCTATTTCTGATGCTCCGTCAGATACTGAGGCTAGCCCGCCCCCTCTGGACCGACAAGGCGTCCCGCCCTACGCTTCCCGCGCAATCTGACTATCCGTCAGCCAGGAGGGGGTCCGGAGATGACCGGCGGCACACACGGCCCGGAGGACATCGCGCACGGCCTGGAAGGGGCCGCGACGCTGTGGGAGCTGGTCACCCGCCGCGCCGCCCTCACCCCGGACGCCCCGGCACTCCTCCAGGACACCGACGGCCCGGCCGCCGGCGCGAACGCTCCGGCCGGCGCAGGCTCCGTTCCGGACAGCAGCAGCCCCCCGGCCGACGGCGCCCCCGCTCCGGACGCCGGCGCAGCGGAGGGCGCCACCGCCCCCGGCGTGCGCCAACTGACCTTCGGGGAGCTGCGCGCGCGGGCGGAGCGCACCGCGGCGGGGCTGTACGAGCTCGGTGTCCGCCCCGGCAGCCGGGTGGTCTGGCAACTGCCCACCCGGATCGAGACGGTGCTGCTGTCGGTGGCGCTGGCCCGGCTCGGCGCGGTGCAGAGCCCGGTGATCCCCTATCTCCGGGACCGCGAGGTGGGCTTCGCGCTGCGCGAGGCGCGCGCCGGGTTCTTCGCCGTTCCGGGCCGGTGGCGCGGCTTCGACCACACCGCGATGGCCCACCGGCTGACCCGCGGACTGCCCGGACCGCCGCTCGTACTCGACCTGCGCACGGGCCTTCCGGAGGCGGCTCCGTCCGTCCTTCCGCCGCCGCCCGCCAACGGCACGGATGTCCGCTGGATCTACTGGACGTCGGGCACGACCTCCGACCCGAAGGGCGTGCTGCACACCGACCGCAGTCTGATCGCGGGCGGTTCGTGCCTGGCCGGCGCGCTGCGGCTCACCCCGTCCGATGTCGGTTCGGTGGCCTTCCCGTTCGCCCACATCGGCGGCCCGGACTACCTGGTGATGATGCTGCTGTGCGGCTTCCCCGCCCTGCTGTTCGAGCAGTTCTCCCTGCCCGGCTCGCTCGACGCCTACCGCCGGCACGGGGTGACGGTCGCGGGCGGCAGCACCGCCTTCTACACGATGTTCCTGGCCGAGCAGCGCAAGGACCCCGGACGGCGGCTCCTCCCGGCGCTGCGCCTGCTGGCGGGCGGCGGCGCGCCGAAGCCGCCGGAGCTGTACCACGCGGTTGTGGCGGAGCTGGGCTGCGAACTCGCCCACGGCTACGGCATGACCGAGGCCCCGATGATCACGATGGGTTCACCGGAGGACACCACGGAGCAGCTGGCCGGTACGGAGGGACGTCCGCCCGCGGGCATGGAGATCCGGATCGTCGACGCACGCGGCAAGCCGGCCGCACCGGGGGCGGAAGGCGAGGTCCGGCTGCGCGGCGAGGCCGTCTGCCGCGGGTACGCGGATCCGGCCGTGACCGCCGCCGCGTTCGACGCCGACGGCTTCCTCATCACCGGCGACCTGGGGCGGCTCACCGCGGACGGCCATCTCGTCCTCACCGGCCGGCTGAAGGACGTCATCATCCGCAAGGGAGAGAACATCTCGGCGCGGGAGATCGAGGAACTGCTGCACGGCCTCGCGGGCGTCGGCGACGTGGCCGTCATCGGCCTGCCGGACGCGACGCGCGGGGAGCGCGTGTGCGCGGTGGTCGAGCAGCCGGACGGGGCGCCGCCGCTCACACTGGAGGCGGTGACCGGGCATCTGCGGAACGCCGGGCTCGCCGTCCACAAACTCCCCGAGCAGCTCGAGCTGGTGGCCGAGCTGCCCCGCAACGAGACGCTGCGCAAGGTCCTCAAGTACCGGCTGCGGGAACGGTTCGCCGGATCCCTGCCTGCGCAGTCGTCGTCCGGACCGGCCCCGGGAAGCAGTCGCTGAACCGGCCGCACGGCCGTCGGGAACACCCCGGAACGAGCCGGGCCCCGGCCGGGCCTCCGCTGCCAGACCTCCGCTCCCAGGCGTCCGGTCAGGCGTCCGGTTCGGGCGTGGTGAAGAAGGCGGCGAACGCGGCGATGACCTCGTCCTCCGCGATCCGCCCGTCGCCGTCGGCGTCGAGGGCCGTCGCCACCTGGGTGCACTCCTCGGGTGTGACACCGAGCACCCGCAGCACCCGCTCCGCCTCGCCCGGGGTCATTCCGCCGTCCCCGTCCGAGTCGGCGATCGCGATCACGGAGTGCAGGAAGGGCCGGGCGATCTCGGCGAAGCGCTGGGAGTTGTCCCGCAGCCGCTTCACCGCGCCGTTGACGAATTCCTCGCGGGTGATGCGCTGGTCGCCGTCGCGGTCGGCCATTCCCGCCATGCCCTGCCAGAACGCCTCGGCGCCGTCGTAGAGCGCCTGGCCCTTCATCGAGCGGGCGGCGGTGTCGAACTCCGCCAGGACGGCGGCGGCCGCCGCGTTGAAGTCCTCACGGGAGATGTAGCCGTTGCCGTCCTGGTCGAAGGTGGCGAAGCGGCGGGCGATCTTGCGCTCGTACTCTGGGCGGTCCACGTCGGCCTCACGTTCTGTCGGGTACCGGCTGCTCAGATAGTAAGTGGTCTGGCGCGGGCTCGTGTTCAGATGATCTCCTCCGGCCATGGAGGCGGTTGCGGCAAGTGTCATAGCGGTCCTGGGAACTCTGCTGGGATCGGGGGTCACTCATGTCTTCCAGCGGCGGGCATCCGACCGGAATGAGCAGTTCGCCCGGGACGAGCGGCGCCGGCAGGAGATGCTGGACGCCTGCAGCGCATACGCCGGGCTCCTGGTGAACTACCGGCGCGCCCTCATCCACCGGTGGTTCTTCGCACACGAGGGCCGCACGGACGAGAACGAGGCCGAGATCCGGACCCGCTCGTACGATCTGCGCTCCCAGGCGCAGGAGGCGTTCTTCCGGATCCAGATGCTCTCCGACGACGACGCGCTGGTCGCCCTGGCGGGCGAGGCGCTGGACGCCGCGAGCGTGGTGCACAAGGCCGTCGGCCGGCCCGATATGGACACGCGCCGGGACATCAGCCGGGACGCCATCCACGCCTTCGTGACCGCGGCCGGGGGCCGCATCCGGTGAGCCCGCCCTCCGGCGGACACCGGGCCGGAGGCGAACGTTCGGCCTGACGGTGAATTCTCCGTCCGAAGGTGAACGTTCCGCCCGGAGGTGCGCGTTCCCGTCGGCGCGGAACCGTTCCGGCGGTGGTGCGGGAGGGTCAGGCGGAGAGCGGGCTCGCCGCCTCGTCCACGGCCGCCGTGACGTCCGGGTAGACCTCGAAGAGCCTTCGGACGCCCAGCGCGGCGAGCACCCGGTTCACGTGGGAGCCGTCCTCGGCGCCGCGCGCCGGGAGGATCAGCCGCAGCCGGCCCTGGCACGAGCGCATCAGCCGGCGGGCGGCGATGAGGACACCGACGCCGCTGGAGTCGCAGAAACGCACCCCGGAGAGGTCGAGCACCAGACTTCGGCGACCGTCCGCCACCGCTTCGTGCACATGCTGCCGAACCGCGGGCGAGGTCACCAGGTCCATCTCTCCGGAGACTTGCAGGACAGCCCACTCGCCCTGCTCGTCCTCCATCACTTTCAACGTCACGCGCCCGAAGTCCCTTCACTCGCGCACTCTGCGATCGCTATGCGGAAGCAGTCCTTCCTCCTTCGGCTGCCCGAGGGCGTTCCCATGAAACACCCGCCTCGGTGGCCGCTCCGTCGACCCTATGCACTGCACGGAACCCCCGTCTCCGGGTACCCGGGCAAAGTGACCGGATCTATACCAGCCACGAGGACGGAAGGGGTGCACATTGCCGCAAAGAGAAGTCCGGTGTCCGTTCTGCCCACTACATTCGATGGGACGGTGAACGCCAGGGACGACGACGGCACAGGGACGAGGGCCGTATGACGAGCGACGCAGCACCCCGCTGGGACCGGAAGATGCAGCAGCGGCTGGCGCGCGGCGAGGCCGCGGCGCTGGGCGAGCTGTACGACCGGTTCGCGTCACTCGTGCACAGCCTCGCCCACCGGGTCCTCGGCGACGAGGACGCCGCGGACCGGGTCACACGTGAAGTCTTCGGCTACATCTGGGAAAATCCGGACGCCTACGACCCCAAGCAGGGTCCGCTGCGCTCCTGGGTGGCGATGCTCACCCAGCGCCAGGCCGTCCACCGGCTCCGGCAGGCCGAGTCGGAGCTGATACGGCTGGGCGGGGACGGCACACCCGACGAGGTCGAGGAGAAGGTCCGGGAGGCGTCCACCGCGGCCCGCGCCGACTACATCCGGACGTCGATGCCCGCCTCCCTGCGCGCCGCGCTCGAACTCGCCTATTTCCAGCGCCGGGACTACCGGCAGACCGCCGCCGACCTGGGCGTCACCGAGGACGAGGCGCGGCGGAGGCTGCGCCTGGGGCTGCAGTTGCTGGCCACCGCGCACAGTCACGCACCCCACGCGGCGTCGCCGCCCGGCTACGGGAGGGCGCTGTGAGCGGACCGTTCGGTCCCGGGCGGCACGATCCGGAGGACGACGGCCGGGACGGCGGGCGCAACGGCGGTGCCGGGCCGGGCCCCCGCCGGTTCGGCAGCGCCGGACGCCCGCGGATACCACCGCCGCGCTCGGCGCCGGAGGACAACGGGCCGCTGCCCGATCCGCCGCCCGCGGTCCGCGAGGACATCACCCGGGTGCCCGCGCCCCGGCCGCCCGCGGCCCCGCGGCCGCTCCGGCCGCCGGCCCCGGCTCCCGTCCCGGTCCACGACCACCGGGTGCTGAAGTCGCTGCTCGGCGCCTGGGCGCTGGCCGCCTGCTCCCCCGAGGAGACGGCGGCCGTCGAGGCGCACCTCACCGACTGCGCCGGTTGCGCGGACGAGGCGGTGCGGCTGCGCGACGCCGTCGGCCTGCTGCACAAGGAGGACAACCTCGACCTGGACCCCCTGCTGCGCTCCCGGGTCCTGGAGGGCTGCCTGGGCCGTCGGCCCGCGCGCATCCCGGTGCCCGAGTGGGCCGCGCCGTACGACGCGGAGTCCGCGCGGCTGGACGCCCTGCTGCGCGACATGGGCGCCGCGGAGTGGCACGCTCCGGTCCGGCTGAGATGGTTCGAGGAGGACCGCGCGGTGGAGCGGGAGGTCACCGTGGCCGCGGTCCTGGGGCATCTGATGACGGTGGATTCCCTGGTGGCCGTGGCGCTCGGGCTCCCCGACCCGCTCGGCGCCGCGGCGCCCGCCGACCCCTCCCCGGCGTCCCGGACGGAGGCGTACTGGCGCGGCGGGCTGCCGGAGCAGCCACGCTCGCTCCGGGAGCCCTGGCGCGACCAGGCGCACACCCTGATCCGCACGGCGTCCTTCGCCGGGCGCGGAGTCGCCGAACTGGAGGTGCCGTACGGGGACTTCAGGCTGCCGCTGCGGGACTCCTTCGTGGACCGGGCCTTCGAGTGCTGGGTGCACGCCGGTGACATCGCGGAGGCCGTCGACTACCCGTACGAGCCACCGGTGCCCGGCCACCTCAATCTCATGATCGACCTGGCGGTGCGGATGCTGCCGGCGGCGCTCGCGGAGCGGCGGCGGGCCGGGCTGGCGAGCCCGGCCCGCACCCTCGTCGCGGCGGGCGCCCCGGGCCGCTCCCTCCATCTCGAAGTGGAGGGAAGCGGGGGCGGCGACTGGGACATCCCGCTCGACTCGCCCGCCGCCGTGGCGTCACGGGAGCGCGCGGTGGCACATGTGGCGCTGGACGGGATCGAGTTCTGCCGGCTCGCGGCCGGACATGTGCCGCCGGAGCAGGCCGCGGCGGGCCAGGAGGGCGATCGCGAGGCGATCCGCGACGTGCTGTCGGCCGTGGCCTCCCTCTCCCGCCTCTGAACCGCCGCGGCCGACGCGCTCCGGGCCCGCTCCCGCGGGCCCGGCAGGATCCGGAGGCCCCGGCAGTCCGGAGGCCCCGGCAGTCCGGAGGCCCCGGCAGTCCGGAGGAAGGGCCTCAGGCGAAGACGACCGTACGGCTGCCGTTCAGCAGCACCCGGTGCTCGCTGTGCCACTTCACGGCACGGGCGAGCGCCTGGCACTCGACGTCCCGGCCGATCGCCACGAGCTGCTCCGGGGTGACCTCGTGGCCCACCCGCTCCACCTCCTGCTCGATGATCGGGCCCTCGTCGAGGTCCGCGGTCACGTAGTGGGCGGTGGCCCCGATGAGCTTCACCCCGCGCGCGTGGGCCTGGTGGTACGGCTTGGCGCCCTTGAAGCTCGGCAGGAACGAGTGGTGGATGTTGATGATCCGGCCGGAGAGCTCCTTGCACAGGGCGTCGGAGAGGACCTGCATGTAGCGGGCGAGGACGACCAGCTCCACGCCCTCGGTCCGCACCAGCTCCAGCAGCCGCGCCTCCGCCTCGGCCTTGTTCTCCTTCGTCACCGGAATGTGGTGGAAGGGGATGTCATAGGAGCCGACGAGTTCGGCGAAGTCGGTGTGGTTGGACACCACGGCCGCGATCTCCACCGGCAGCGCCCCGATGCTCGACCGGAAGAGCAGGTCGTTCAGGCAGTGGCCGAACCTGCTGACCATGAGGACGATCCGCATCCGCTCCTCGGCACGGTGGATCTGCCAGTCCATACCGAAGGAGTCGCCGACCGCCGCGAAGCTGGCGCGCAGCTTCTCCAGGGTGACGGGCACCTCGGCCTCGAAGTGCACCCGCATGAAGAAGAGCCCGGTGTCCCGGTCCCCGAACTGGTGGCTGTCCTCGATGTTGCACCCGGTCATGAAGAGGTAACTCGACACGGCGTGCACGATGCCCCGCTTGTCCGGGCAGGAGAGGGTGAGGACGTACTGCTCAGGGGCCTGCTGGGGCGCGGCGGACTGCGACTCGTTCATGACCCCATAGCGTCGCACACCCGCGGAGCTCAAGCCGTCCGGGTCATGATCGCGAGCACTTCCAGCGAGCGCGGCGGCGCGTCCGGGTCCTCGCCGTCGTTCGCGGCGAGCCGGACGTGGGCCTCCCGGGCGGCCCGTACGGCCTCCTGCCACCCGTGGTGCTCCAGATAGGCGGAGACGGGGGCGTCGGGGCCCACCTGGTGCATGATCCGGAGCACCCGCAGCACGGCGACGTCCACGAGGGCCGCCTCCTGCGAGTCACGGAAGATCGTTCCCACGTACTTCTCGGCGGACCAGTTGTCGAGCCAGGTGTCCTCGACGAGCCGGTAGACGGCGTCCGTGACGTCGCCATAACCGTCCCTGCCCGCCAGCCAGCACTCCTGCTGGAACCCCGGGTCGGAGAGCATGTGCAGCGCCGAGCGCACATTGCTGCGCCAGCGCCACCACGGCATGTCATTGAGCGGCATGTCGCCCATGGTGGTGGAGCGACGGCCGCGACGGGAAGACTTCTCCGAACCTTGCATGGCAATCGAGCATACGTTCTTCACACGGGGTGCCGACCCGGGTCCTTCTGTTCACCCCGGCGTCACCGAGCGTTGGGATCGCATCACTCCGGCGTTACGGGGCAACCGGAAGGGTTGCCGAACATGACCGGACGGCGACGCCCCTCCTCCCCCCGCCCCTTCAAGGCCGCGGTGCTCGCCACGGCGACCACGGCGGTCGGTGCGGCGCTGCTGAGCCTCTGCGGTGCGATACCCGGCATACCCGACGGTTCCAAGGCCCCGGTGACGGTCATGACCTGGGCCCCGGAGGGCACCGGGGCGACCAATATGCCGGGGATGCCGGCCATGGCCAAGGCCTATGCCCGCTGGGTCAACGAGCACGGCGGTCTGAACGGCCATGAACTCAAGGTCCTGACCTGCAACGACCACAACAACACCGTGGGCGCGGGCCGCTGCGCCCGGCGCGCGCTGTCCCGGGACGTCGTCGCGGTGGTCGGCTCGTACAGCCAGTACGGACATTCGTACATGCCCCAGCTCGAGGCGGAGGGCATCCCGTACATCGGCGGCTACGGGGTCACGGACGAGGAGTTCACCAGCCCGCTCTCCTACCCCGTCAACGGCGGCCAGGCCTCCCTGCTCGCCGGCAACGGCCGCCAGCTCGCCCGGTCCTGCACCGAGGTCTCCCTGGTCCGGCCGGACACCATCGCGGGCGACCAGATGCCGTCGTTCCTCAACGCGGGCCTGGCACAGGGCAGGCGCGGCACCGCCGACGACGTACGGGCCCCCGAGGACGCCACCGACTACAGCCGGCAGGCCCGCCGGGCGATGGGCGGTGCGGACTCCTGCGTCACCGCCGCGCTCGGCGACCGCACCGACACCTTCTTCGACTCCTTCCGCCGCCTCCAGCCGGACGGCCTGCGCGTCCGGCTCGCCTCCGTGCTGGGCAGCGTGCAGCAGTCACTGGTGACCCGCACCGGCAGCAAGCTGGACGGCGCCTCCGTGACGGGCTGGTACCCGGTGGCGAGCGACCGGCGCTGGGACCCGATGCGCCGGGTCATCCGCGATCACGCCTTCGGCGACAACCGCATCGACCCCGCCGACCCCGGAGTGCAGACCACCTGGATCGCCTACACCGTGCTGCGCGAGGCCGTCGAGTCGCTCGGCGACGACGGCGAGGTCACCGCGCACTCCGTACGCCACGCCCTGGACGGCCCGCTCGGCGACGGGGGCGTCGACACCGGCGGTCTGACCCCCGAGCTGAGCTGGCGCTACGAGGACATGCTCGCCGTCAAGGGCTTCCCCCGCATCACCAACGCGATGGTGACGTACCAGCGCGTCCGGGACGGGCGGCTGGTCGCGGAGCGGGACGGCTTCGTGGACGTCTCCGGCACGCTGGAGCACCGCCGCGAGGATGGCTGACCTCAGAGCTGGGTGAACCTCGGAGCTGGGCATCCCCTCAGAGCTGGGTGAACTGGCGCTGCGGAAGGCCGTACTTCGACGCGATCTTGTTCCAGAGGGCGGCGGCCTCCTTCTTGGCCACCGTGGCCTGCCCGCTCGCCCGGTTGCCCGCGGCCGCCTGCGGGGTGACCCGCGCCCGGCCCTTGTGGCAGCCCTTGCGCCCGCCGACCTGGTCGGCCCATGCGGCGTAGTGGTTGTCGGCGGCGGCGGACGCCTTCCAGGCGCGGGTCAGGGAAGCGGTGAGCGCCGCGTTGTTCGGCAGTTCGTCGACCGAGAGCTTCTGCAGCCGGGTCACCAGCCCGTTGCGCTGCCCGGCGGCGGCGCGCAGGTCCTGCGCGGACTGACCCAGGTTGGTGCAGGTGCGGGTGTTCTCGACGGAACGGATCACCGTCGACCGGCTGTTGTTGCTGTCCTCCAGCAGCCTGTCGAGCGACTTCGCCTGCTGCTCCGCCGGATCGGCCGCAGCCGACGGGCTCTTCTTCTCGTCCTCCTCCGCCCCCGCGGCACTCGACCGGGCGGCCTTCTTGACTCCCTTTTCCTCGTCGTCACCGCTCAGCGCGGCACCGGCCGCGAGCCCCGCGACGGTGCACCCCGCGATGACGATCGCGATCAGCGCCACCGGCGAGAGCCCCTTGCGGGACCGCGCCGGGGGCTCGTGCTGCTGCGGGGCGTCGAACTGCGGGTCGTACCGGGGTATCTGCTGCGTGGAGCCCGGGGACGCGTCCCCCGCGTCCGCACGGAACAGCCCGTCGAACTCCGCGGGCGGCTGCCGGTCGCCGGGCATGCCCGGCCGGATCCCGTACGGAGCCCGCGACGGCGCCTCGGGAGCCGGCACGGGGGCCCCGATGAGCTGCGTCGCCTCCGCGTCCGAACCCTGCTCCGACAACGAGCGGCGGCCGAGGAACTGCGTCGGCTGGTCCCGGACCTCGGGCGGCAGCGGGGCACCGGCGGACACCGGCGGGATGTACTGGGTCGCCTGCGCATCGCCGGACTCCTCGGCCGGCAGCGGCTGCGCCGCCTGCGGCTGAGCGGCGGGCGGCTGAGCGGCGGGCGGCTGCGTGGTGTGCGGCTGGGCGGCGTGCGGCTGAGCGGGCTGCTGCTGCGCGGCCGGTGGCTGCACGGGCTGTGGCTGGGCGGGCTCCGGTCCCCAGGGCTGCCCCCAAGGCTGCCCGGCCGTCGGCCCGGACTGCTCCGGCACCCACGGCTCCCCGTGTGCGGGCAGCACGACGCCTTCATGCGCGGGCGTGGCCGCGGGCAGATGCGGGTCGTTTCCCTGTCCGCTGTGCGACACGGGGACTCCTATGGCTGGGCGGAACTTACGGAACCGTCGGGTCACGCTACCGGGTCGCCGCACCCCTCTGCCATGTCCCTGCCCTCACCCCTCCCCACCTGCACAGATACCCCCCACCCCCACCGGAATCCAACATTCCACCACCCCCACACCCCACAGCACCACCCCCACAAACCAGCCCAAACCCCAACCCCCCAGCCCCACACCCCATATCACCACAAACAACCCACCTCATCCCCGACGAACGACCACCCCCGGACACACGGGAAGAACACATGAAAACGGAACGAGCGACCCCCAAGAGCCCAGCACACCAACCACCAACGCCCCGCACACCGAAGGACACAGGACAGGGCAAACACCAAAAAGACCCGCAAACCAGGCAAAAACAGCGTCCCGCGCGGAAGAAATCCTCCGCGCGGGACCGAGTCAACGGAACACCACAACGGCCCGGCCCCGACAACCATCACGAGAGGGACCAACAGACGGCCGAACAAAGGCGGCAGCGCTCACGACCGGGGCCGGCGGTCCGGACGCAGGGGCCCGAAGCCGCAGGGCGAGGTGAACACGGCGACCCGCCACGACGGGCCGGTGGTCCGGACGCAAGGGCGCGGGGCCGCAGGGCGGCCGGGTGAGCGCAAGGGCGCGGTGCCGCAGGGCGGCTGGGTGGACGCAAGGGGGTGGGGGCGCAGGGGTGGGGGGTGCCGAAAAATGCGGTGAATATTTGGGCCCCCCGCGCCGGGCAAAAGGCTTGC
>NZ_JBEOXS010000060.1:0-42288 GCF_040296705.1 Streptomyces sp. NPDC002055 | reverse complement strand
GAGACCAGCACCATCACGCCCAGCGCGACGGCCAGCGCCTCCCAGGTCTCCCGGAACTCGCTCACACACACGTAGGTGACCATCACCCCGGCGGCGCGAGCGGCCCGTAGCGGCCGTGGACCAACGCGGGGGACCGGCGCGGCGGGGCGGGCGTAGGCTCAGCAGCGGATCATCAGTGACTCACGTGTGCTCACCGGTGGGGCATCGGTGGGGCATCGGTGGGGCGTCGCCACTCAGGAGGGGAACCGGGGATGAGCGGATCGGTCACCGCGGTCAGCAGCAACAGCGCCTACTCGTTCACCAAGCCGAACCGGAACAGCATCCGGCTGCTGGCCGGGCTCGGCGTGGAGGGGGACGTGCACGCGGGCGTGACGGTCAAGCACCGCTCGCGCGTCGCCCAGGACCCCACAAGGCCGAACCTGCGGCAGGTCCACCTCATCCACGAGGAGCTCTTCACCGAGCTCCGGACGGCCGGCTTCACGGTGGCGCCCGGCGACCTCGGCGAGAACATCACCACCCGCGGCATCGACCTGCTCGGACTGCCCGTCGGCACCCTGCTGCGCATCGGCGACGAGGCGGTGGTGGAGGTCACCGGCCTGCGCAATCCCTGCCTGCAGATCGACATCTTCCAGGAGGGCCTGCTGAAGCAGGTCGTGGGCCGCGACGAGGCGGGGAACGTCGTACGCAAGGCCGGAATCATGAGCGTCGTGACGACCGACGGCACGGTGCGCCCCGGCGACACCATCGAGATCGAACTCCCCGCCCGGCCGCACCGGCCGCTGGAACGGGTCTGACGGTATCCGGAGGATTCATCCGCCGGTCGAAGCCAGGTGCTCGCCGAACGGGACGATTGACGGCCCGGCCCTCCGCCGCTGAACAACGGTGGACAGCCGGGCCGGCGCCGTTCCTCACACCACCCAGGAGTCGTCCGGGGCGTCCAGCCAGGCCCGGTGGCCCTCCGGCGCGACCGTGAGGCCGAACCGGGTGTGGTCCGGCTCACCCCGGGCGGCCCACCACCGGTAGGCCGCCTCCACCTCGTCCCACAGCCGGCGCGGCCCCGCCTGCCAGACCCGCGCCGCGCCGCCGTCCCGGAACACCGTGCAGGCCCACGACCGGTCCGTCAGCCCGTAGAACCACACCGGCTGCGCCCCGTCGTCCGCCGCGGCCACGACCTGCACGCAGTCCCGCACCCGGAGCCCGAGCACGAACGGGAGCGCGGTGTACGGGCCGGTGACGAACTCCGCCGCCGTGACGTCCGTACCGGACCGGTCGGCGGACTCCTGCGCATCGGCCGGGACATACGCGCTGTGCCCCGGCAGGCGTAGCCGTTGCGCGCGGAGCCTCATGAACTCCACCGGGCGGGTGAAGCGGCCACTGGCCGTCTCCCCCTGCACCACCAAGCGGGCCACGGCGTCCGCGTGGGTGAAGTGCGTTCCCCACGGCGCCACGACGATGCCGCCCGGATGCGTCTGTTCCACCCATGCCCCGGGGATCCTCCGGAGCCCGACCGTGGCCAGAACGCGGTCATACGGTGCGCTGTCCGCGTGCCCCGCGAACCCGTCGCCCACCACGATCCTCGGATACAGCCCGGCCGCGCCCAGCCGTTCGCCCGCCAGCCGTGACACGGCGGGGTCCACCTCGACCGTGGTCACCGTCCGGCCGCCGCAACGGTGCGTCAGCGCACCGGCCGTCTCGCCTGTACCGGTACCGACATCGAGGACCATCATGCCCTCGTCCACGTCCAGATCCCGGAGCAGCCCGTAGACGACGGACGGCATGGAGGAGGAACTCGTCGACACCTGTCCCGGCTCGGTGCCGGCGTGTTCGCCGTCGTCCCACTGGGTCACGATGGGCGCGTCGCGGTCGGCCGCCGCGTACCAGGCATCCGGCTCCTGCGCCTTGTCGACGGGGACGGCGGCCTGTTGCTCGGTGCCGAACGGCCACATGAGGTCCGGCAGGAACGCCGCCCGGTCCACGGCAGCGAACGTCGGAGCCCAATCGGGCGCCATCACCCCGGTGTTCTGAAGGATGCGCCCCAGCTCCTTGCGGCCGGGGCGCTCCTGAACCGTGCTCGTGGTCATGCGCTCTTGGGCGGGTTGGGCACGCCGGGGCCGCCGTCGGGCGTGGGCGGCGGGTGCGGTCCGGGGTACGGCTGCCCGGGGAGCTTGTCGCCCTCCCCGCCGTCGGTGGTGGTGGCGGTGATGATGTGCGGCATTGCGGTCTCTCCTTTGCTCGGATGGTGTTCTTCACTGGGACCCACCCGGGCTCGCGATCCGTCCACGGAGTTGGGTCACCGGGCGGGGATGTGCGGGCTGTCGGCGGGAGTGCCGCCGGGCCCTGTCTCAGGCGCGGTGCCGCTGGTACACGGGGCAGCCGCTCATGGCGGGGTCGAAGGGCCGGAGCCGGTAGATGCGCATGCAGTCCGGACAGGCGTACTGGATCGCGCCGGGTCCGCTGCCGGTCTCGATGACGGCGATGAGGGTGGGCTGCGGGGTGTATCCGGTGCACCAGGTGCACCACTGGAGTGCTGTCATCGGCTCTCCCGGTGCTCGGCCAGGAGCCACTGGCAGTCGTGGGCGAGGGCGGTCACCTGGATGTGCGCGGCGAGCGGGCCGTCACCGAGTCCCTGTTCGGCCTGCCGCCGGATGCCGTCGAGACGGGCCCGCCGGGTGTACCACGCGAGACTCCCGCGCCAGAGCCGGTCGGTGACGGCTTCGGCGGCGGGGAGAAGGGAAGCGATGTGGCCGCGCAACAGCGCTTCCAGGTCGGCCAGTTCGTCGGTGTCGATACGGCCCGTGCTGGTGCGTAAGGCGCGGTCGACGGCGTCCTGGACGGCGACCCCGTCGATGGAAGCCGAAGGTGAGAGCGTGCCCTCGCCACTCCGCCCTCCTGCACTGTCTGTGTTCATGCAGTGACCGTAAGGGCTGGGTGGTGTGTGTCTCCATGGCAGTTTCGCCCCGCTGTATCGCGAACTGACACGAAGTCAGAGTGGTAGCCCCACCGCATCGGCAAGTGACTGCATCTCCGGAGTCAGCGTGCGCCGCTGAGCGACCACCCGGCCCACGATGTCCTGCGCATACCGCTGAGCCCGGAGCCACTGCGGAGCGTCGCCCTGAATGCCGAGCAGGATCTCCGTGCACCGTGTCTCGTCGCGGAGGCTGAGGTGCGCGCTTGCCACGTCGAGCAGGTGGCGGAACCGCCCGGACGATCCGCCGCCCCGTGCCGGACGCCACGCGCGAACGGCCCCGTGCAACTGCAACACCTTGTCGGGCCGCTGCTGGATCGCGGCGTGCTCGGCGCGCTGCTGTGTCACCGTGGCCGGGCCGAAGTGGCGCAGGTGATCGGGCCCGGTGATCACCTCACGTCCCAGCCTGATCGCGGCGATGCGGGCGAGGCTCAGCGCGTCGGCGGCCTCGGACGCCCTGTTGTCGCGCACCGCCGCCGCACCGACGCGCAGTTGGAGCCCACCCCAGACGGCGAGTTCCTCCGGCGTGGCACGCGAGATCCGCGGCTCCAGATCGTCAGCCCACTGATCGGCCAACTCCGCCACCTCGGACAACTTCCCGCGCCGGAGCATCTGCTGGCACTGGGCGACGACGGCCGCGCCGCCGGCCAGTCCGTCGGGTGCGGTGTCGAGAGCCCGCTGGGCGGCATCCGCCGCGGCCTCGTACTGCCGGACCTGCCCGAGGAAGGAGACGCAGAGCTGCATGGTCTGGTAGCGCAGGCGGCGGCCGGCGGGATTCTCGTCAAGGGCGTGGGCGTCCCGGATCAGCGCAGGGAGCATCGCGCCGAGATCGTCGTACTCCTCCCGCGCGAAGAGCGCGCGTCCGCCGGCGAGCGCACCCTGCACCCCCGCTGACGTGGGCAGTTCCGCAGGCTGTGCGGGCGTGGTGGCCAGGGCGTCGACGACGGCCTGCCAGGTCGTGGAGGGGACGGGTGGCGACCAAGGGGGCTGCTCGGCGACGAGCAGGCGCGTGGTGGGTACGGCCAGGGCACGGGCGAGTGCATGCGCGCTCTCCAGCCGGATGCTCTCCTTCTCGCCCTGTTCGAGTTTCCGGATCAGGGAGACGGACAGCGAGGAAGCCGCGGCCAATTCGCTCTGCGTCATTCCGCGGCGCTTGCGGATGTCGCGGAGACGAGTGCCGATGGACGTGTCGGTGTGCTCGGGCATGGGGAGCTCCGTTCTGACTCGACATCAGCACGGTACAGCGAACGGTCCCTTCTGCGACGGGGGTGATGTGCATCGTGCGCGACGGCAGTCCGCGCGCCGTGCGCGGCTGAAGAGGGCGGCGCGCGGAGTGGTCATCGCCCGGGCTCGAGTATCAGCCGCCGCAGGTGCAGCCTGCGGCGGCCCAGGCGGGCTCGGTCGCCTGGGTTTCGCTGCCGCAGCAGGCGTCGCCGCCCAGGGTAGGGGCCTTGCCCAGCTGGTCGGCGTCGGCCTTGACCACGTAGACCTCCCAGGGCTCCTGGCCGGGCCCGTGGACCCAGACCTTGTCCTGGAGGGCGTAGCAGCAGGAGGTGTCGTTCTCCTCGAAGGTCGCGAGGCCCGCCTGCTGGAGACGGCCGGTGGCTGCGGTGACCTGGTCGGTGGAGGTGACCTCGACGCCGAGGTGGTCCAGGCGGGTCTCCTGGCCTGCCTCTCCTTCGATCAGCACGAGCTTCAGCGGAGGTTCGGTGATGGCGAAGTTGGCGTACCCGGGGCGGCGCTTGGCCGGCTCGACTCCGAAGAGCTTGGAGTAGAACTCCACCGACGCGTCGAGGTCGGCGACGTTGAGGGCGAGCTGAACGCGTGACATGACGTTCTCCCTGATCTCGCTGTATTGGCGTCTTTCGATTCAAGCTTGCGTCCTGAATCGAAGAACGTCAACATAGAAGTATATCGAATCAAGGGCTGGTGGTGCTCGGCCGGAGCGAGAGCGAGTGCGCCCGACACCGCGGGCCGCGCCGATGGGCGAGGGCTGGGCCGGTGAGCTGAGGCTCCGAAGCGGTGCCGAGCTCGCCGGCCTCCCCGGCAACGGGAATACAACATTCCTTCACCGAACTGTGTGCATATATGGGCTGCTGTGCTCCAAAGCCGGACGACATAGCGATACTCATGACATGTCCTATGCGACCTTCGGTCTGAAACCGGCGATGCGCGCCGGTGGCCTGCTGCCGGGCGGTGGCCGCCGACGCCACCGGGAATTCCTGGACTTCACGGTCGACGGCCGGCCCCTGCTGCTCCGGCTCACCGCCGGTGACACCGTCACCCCGCTCGTCCGGGGTAGGGTGCCCGCCCGGTTCACCGCGCAGGTCCGGCGGCTGCTGCTGGAGTCCGTGCCGCCGCTGGCCGGCGGGCGGTACGTCCTCTACGGCTGCGCCGAGTGCGCTGCCCTCGACTGCGGCGCGGTGACCGCCGTCGTCGAGCGGCAGGGCCCGGACGTCGTCTGGCGGGACTTCGCCTGGCAGTGCGACGAGGTCCCCGACTTCGTACGCCACGGGTACCCGGACATCGGGCCGTTCCGCTTCAACGGCGATCAATACCGGTATGAACTCGAACGATTACTCGCCCGGAACGAACCCGAACCCGGCCCTCGGGTGCTCCTCATCGGTCACCGCGCCGCCCTCCTCGCCCGGCTCGCCGCCGCGCTGCGCGGTATCGGCATCGGCGCCGAGATCAGCCGCGAGGCGGTCCGGGCGCACCCCGCCGAACTGCTCCGCTACGGCGCCGTGCTCTTCGGCGACACCGTGGACGTGGCCGAGCGCGCCGCCGTCCGCCGGGCCTTCGAGGCCGCCGGTTCCGCCGCCGTCCTCGTCGAGCCGCTCGCGCCGGTTCTCCCTCTGCTCGTCGCGCAGCTGACCCGGGCCCTCGACCCGGACCCGGCGGCCCCGCGGAGCGTGACGGGGCTGTCCGCCGACGAGCGGGAGATCACGCTCGACGTGGCCACGGCCTGCCGGGTCCGGCTGGTCGTCCACCGGCTCGGCGCGCTGGGCCGGAACCGGGACCACGACGCCTTCGACGGGATCCTGGAACCGGGCCGACAGGTGATCGCCCCGGGCCGCGGGGTGCTGCGGGCCCGGTCCTTCGTGGTCGCCCACGCCGCCGGCGGCGTCCTCACCGCACCGGTGGAGAGCCTGGTCGAGGGCCCCCGCCAGGCCCGTACCCCCGTACCGCCCGGCTGGGACGCCGGGCCGGCGCCCCGCCCCACCGCACCGTGACCGCCCCGCTCCACCGCACCGCACCGCCGCACCGCACCGTGACCGCCCCGCCACCGCACCGTGACCACCCCGCCCCACCGCACCGTGACCGCCCCGCCACCGCACCGTGACCACCCCGCCCCACCGTGACCGCCCCGCAGGAACCGCACCGTAGGATCGACGCCTGATGACTGCCACGCTTGTCGCCAAGGACCTCGCCGCCGGCCACGGGGAGCGCTCCCTGTTCACCGGCCTCGATCTGGTCGTCGCCCCCGGTGATGTGATCGGCCTCGTCGGGGTCAACGGCGCCGGCAAGTCGACCCTGCTGCGCCTGCTCGCCGGGCTCGACACCCCCGAGCACGGCAGCCTGCGGCTCAGCCCGCCGACCGCCGCAGTCGGCCACCTGCCCCAGGAGCCCGAGCGCCGGCCCGGCGAGACCGTACGGGACTTCCTCGCCCGGCGCACCGGGGTCGCCGCCGCGCAGCGCGCCCTCGACACCGCGACCCAGGCCCTGATGGACGGCGCGCCCGGCGCCGACGACGCGTACGCCGAGGGCCTGGACCGCTGGCTCGGCCTCGGCGGGGCCGATCTGGAGGAGCGCACCGAGGAGGTCATGGAGCAGCTGAACCTCACCATCGGCCCGGACCAGCCGATGACCTCCCTCTCCGGCGGCCAGGCCGCCCGTGCGGGTCTCGCGTCGCTGCTGCTCAGCCGGTACGACGTCTTCCTGCTGGACGAGCCCACCAACGACCTGGACCTCGACGGCCTGGAACGGCTGGAGGCCTTCGTCACCGGCCTCCGGGCGGGCACCGTCGTCGTCAGCCACGACCGAGAGTTCCTCACCCGCACCGTGACCGGCGTGCTCGAACTCGACCTGGCCCAGCAGCAGGTGAACCTCTACGGCGGCGGTTACGGGGCCTATCTGGAGGAGCGTGAGATCGCCCGGCAGCACGCCCGCCAGGAGTTCGAGGAGTACGCCGGCAACCGCGCCTCGCTGGAGGCCCGCGCCCGGATGCAGCGCGGCTGGATGGACAAGGGCGTCAAGAACGCCCGGCGCAAGGCCGGGGACAACGACAAGATCGGCCGGAAGTTCCGCTCCGAGGCGAGTGAGAAGCAGGCCGCGAAGGCCCGCCAGACCCAGCGCATGATCGAACGGCTCGATGTCGTCGAGGAGCCGCGCAAGGAGTGGGAGCTGCGGATGGAGATCGCCGCCGCGCCCCGGGCGGGCGCGGTGGTGGCCACCCTGGACGGGGCGGTGGCACACCGCGGTCCGTTCGCGCTCGGGCCGGTCGACCTGCAGATCGACTGGGCGGACCGGGTGGCGATCACGGGAGCCAACGGCTCGGGCAAGTCCACCCTCCTCGCCGCCCTCCTCGGCCGGCTGCCCCTGGACACGGGCCGGGCCGCCCTCGGACCGGGCGTCGTGGTGGGCGAAGTGGACCAGGCACGGGCGCTGTTCCTCGGGGACACCCCGCTGCTGGAGGCGTTCGGCGCGGCGGTGCCGGACATGGAGCCCGCCGACGTCCGCACCCTGCTGGCCAAGTTCGGGCTCAAGGCCGCCCATGTGCTCCGCCCGGCGTCGACGCTCTCCCCGGGTGAGCGCACCCGCGCCGGCCTGGCGCTGCTCCAGGGGCGCGGGGTCAATCTGCTGGTCCTGGACGAGCCCACGAACCATCTGGACCTGCCCGCCATCGAGCAACTGGAGTCCGCCCTCGCCGGATACGAGGGCACGCTGCTGCTGGTGACGCACGACCGCAGGATGCTCGACGCGGTCCACACCACGCGCCGGCTGGACGTCGTGGACGGCAAGGTCACCGAGGTCTGATACACCGTTGGCGCGGACCGGCGCCGGGCCCACCGCATCCGACCCCCCCCGTCCCGCACAGGCGGCTCCTGACGGAACAGAATGGGACCTTGGCCTCAACTACATTTGAGGTCCTAGCTTTGCGATCACGACGGCTGGAAGGCACCCCGCAGAACGGCGCCACCACGCGCCACTAGCGGCCGATCGCCCTGGCCTTCCCATCGCCCTTGTCCTCCACAAGCGCGGCATCAAGCCCCAGGTCGCTTCTGCCGGGAGTGGCAACTCAGAGCTGGGCATGCCCTCAGACCCGAGCTGGTCACTCGGCACCCGATCTCGCGATCCACCGGGCCACACCTTCGAAGGCGTTGAGTACCCGCGTGTCATACGGTCCGAAGAGGTCCTGACAGTCACGGCCGAGGCGGTTGTACAGGGCTGCCGCCCCTCGTGTGTCACCCGACTGGCCGGTAAGTTCTGCATGCTCAATGCGCGTTTCGATCACGGGCTGGCCGTACGGCCCGAACCGGAGCTGCAATTCGAATATGCGGCGATCCAATGCCTGAATACGCTCCGAATGGCTAGTGCTGCTCCCCATGGCGTCAAGCGCGTGTGCCCGCCCCATCGCATCGGCTACGTCCTCAGCGCCTAGGGAATGCTGGATGTCGCTCATCACCACGGCAACCGCTTCGGCGTTTCGCGGGCGATCTCCCGGATCCTTGGCCAGGAGAATTCGGACGATGAGGTCTAGTTGATCGGGCACGCCTGGGCGGTGGGCGCTGGGTGGCGCCGGCGAGTTGTCCTGGTGCATTCTGCCCACGGCCATTGGGTCGTCCTGAGGGCTGCCGAAGGGAGGGCGCCCCGTCAGCATCTCGTACAGGACGCAGCCTACGGAGTACAGGTCGCTGCGCACGCTGCCCGAACTGCCGCCCCACCTCTCGGGCGCCTTGTACAGCGCGGTGCCCACACCTGTCTGGGACTGGGTGACGTCGGCGAAAGACGCGAGTCCGAAGTCCACGATCTTCACCTCGCCCTCGTTCGTGATCATGATGTTGTCGGGCTTGATGTCATGGTGGAGCACCTCGCGTGAGTGCGCGGCGTCCAGGCCCTCGCAGATCTCCCGTGTCCATCGCACGGTTTGCTCCAGCGTGAGAGTGGGCCCTTCCTTCAAAAGGCTGGCGAGCGATCTGCCCTGGATGTACTCCATGACGATGTAGAGCTCACCCTCGTGTTCACCCGTGTCGTAGATCTGAGCAACGTGGGCGTGGCTGACCCGCGCCATGGCAACGCCCTCCCGCCCGAACCTTTTCACCGTCCAATCAGTGAACGCCGTAGCGGCACCCTGCTGGCGGAGGCGTCGTCTTGCGAGGAACTTGAGGGCCACGGTGCGGCCGAGTCTGATGTCCTCGGCCGGCCAGACGTCCCCCATAGCACCGCTGACCGGGCCGTCCTTCACCTTGAAATGGCCGCCGATCAGCTTGGAGGTGTCCATCTGGTTCCTTCCGATCCCTGGCCGGATCCCCACGTCAGACGATCAGCCCCGCTTATGGCTCTCTCCCCATCGAGTGAGGAGGTCCAACTGTTCCACCGCATCGTGCCAATCCTCGAGAACGTTCTCGCACTGGCGGAGTGCCTTGTCCATCGTCGCGACAGCCTCGTGGCGCAATCGGTCTCCCTGATCACGCACGCGCCTCTTGCGGAACGGTACGCTCCCGAACTCCCACCCCGCCCAAGTGAACAGGCCGATCGTGAGCAGCGCGAAGAGCCACCGTGGCGCGCCGTCGACGAACGGCACCACCAGCGCCAGGGTGAAGGTGCCGATCACCAAGGCGGCGATCATGCGTGGCCATCTGCGAACTACAGCGTCCGACCGGACCTGAGTCTGCCGCTCAATGTGCGTGGCGAGTTCATTGACAAGCCGGCGCGGCTGCACCGTCAACCGCGGGTCCGTCGGAACGGAGCAGTCCCAGTCTGCGACGCTCAACGTGATGTGATGCGGAAGGCGATCTCGGGAGGCGGTGACTAGGCGCTGTGCAGCCTCCTCCAGATCCGGCCAGATGGCTTGCAGGGCCATGCGGCGAGCTGGCTGGCCGAGCCGCACTTCGTCCGGCTCGAAGACAGCCTGATCGAGGAGCGTCATGAGTGCGACCGGGGCGGCGTCCGGGGCGACTGATGATTCGCGTGCCCTGTCGGCTGTCACAAGGTCTCCGCCATGTTCGATGACACGCTCAAGTCGTCGCATCTTCTCGCGCATGTCTGCTTCGTCCGGCTCAAGTTGGTCGATGAGGCGTTCGAGGGCACTCTCCACATGGCCGCCGATACCGACCGGCGTGTCGGTTCCGTCGGCTCCGTCGAACCCATCCGGGAACATGCGTTCCAAATGGGTCAAGGCCCTGTCAGGCACGGTCGATAGTTCCCAGCCGCCGCGGAGCGCCTCCCACTGGTCTCCGCATGTCTTGCGAAGTGCTGCGTACCGATTCTCGGGAAGGCGACCGCGGAGGTTCAGCAGTCGGGACTCCAGTTGGGTGCCACCGCGCCTGTGGGTTGAGAGGGGCGAATCGCCTCGGTTCCATCGCGCCATGGCCTGCTGGGTGTATCCAAGCGCCTCCTCTCCCAACTCTCTGCCGGCGATCGCGTCCAGAACGACCAAAAAGTCCTGGCCCAGTTCATCGGGGTCGAGTGACTGAAGGTAGAGGTCCATCCATGCAGCGGCTTCAGTCTCATCTCCGAGGCGAGAACACGTCAACGAGAAGAAAAGGTTGGCCTTTGCGGCGTCCAAGGCGCAGGCGTGCGCCCGAGCGCGCTCACCCTGCTCCTCCTCATGGCGGAACTTGGCTGCGACTGCCATGGTGGCAGGGGCAAGCCAGTACGTCGGTTCGAGGAGCAGCCGCTCCTCGGAGCATGCCCGAACGGTGGCTGTGTTCACAACGTTTCTGTAGACGGCCTGTGCGGTGAGGGTGTGCACTAGGCCGCGGGCCAGGGCGCGGGCCTGCTTGCGTTGTGCGAAGCTCGCATGCCACTCGGTAGTCAGCCGCGACAGTTCAGCTTGAGCGTTGGAGACTTCTCTGTCGCGTCCGTACTGTTCGATGAAGGTGTCGAGCGTCTGACGCGTGTTGACGACTGCGCTCTCCAGTCCTGCGATCTCTTGTCGCACATCGCTAACCTCGCTGCTGAGCCTCACGACGTTCGTTTCCACGTCATGCAGCCCGTCCCTGAAGCCGTCTAGCTTCTCCTCGTGACGCCCTTGCCCCTCCTCTACGCCCTCGATCCGCTCACTGAGTCGCTGAAGGGCCAAGTCCAGATCAAGTCCGTCGTCCATGACATCCCCCGGTGTCATCACCACCTGCGGTGCGTGCCTGCTCATTGTCGACTCCACCTGGATGCCTGGCGGGTAACTGGCTTGTTTTGATCCAGAATTGAGCTGTTTCAGCCACTGTCAGTATGGGGTGGCAGTATGGCGTGGCACGTGACCAGACCGACCGAACGGGAGCGCAGGTGCGTGAGATCGTCTATCTGTCGGAAAGTAAACTGCGGCAGTTCGTGCCTGAGCCACGGCGTGTCCCGCGAGCGGGTGCTCTCCGTGTGACCACGCCGTTGGGCGGCATCGACATGGACGCGCCGACGGCAAACGCGGAGCAAGGGCAATTACGGCACCTTCGCGATGTATCCAAGCACGTTGAGCTTATCGCGGATTGGTACGCGAAACCTGACCTGCGCCCTGGTCAGTGGGTGCAGTTCGAAGCGCCACTTCGTTGCGTGACGCTCGGTGGCGCTCACCAAGATCTTGTACTGTTCGTAGACCCTGCAGGTCGAGGGAGAGCAGACTCCATGCCGGACGACGGCTGTCGTTTGCTCATGCATGGGTCGGTCCGTCATCTCAGGGGCTGGGCACCAATGGCAGTAGACGGTCCCGCGCTGGAAATGGAGGACTCGGCCTTCAGCCTGGGAACTGCATTCGTCACCAGGGTCGGGCAGGTTGTGGAGGCGCTCACCAAACACCGCGACCCGCTGCAACCGGAGCAGACTCCATCCCGGGAAGCAGTGCGCCTACACGGCCAGGGCGTGCAGGAGCTGCTAGATGTGTTGGACGATGAGGACGACAGCATCAACATGTCCGCGATGATGACTGGGTACGCGCGTGTCACTGGGCTTCTTCCGGGTGCCCGTGCTGCCTCTCGGTGTGTAGTGGCGAGCCCCCTCGTCGTAGAGTACGTGGCAGCTGACTCTCCGTAGGTCCCATGTGATTCCACCGCGACTTCGCGTGCTGCCAGCGATGCGACTGCTGGACCACCGGTCCCGGCCGGTTTCCGCGCACGCCTTGGCGAGCTTCTTGACCTGGCCGCGCTGAGCCGCACCGACTGCTCGGGTGTCCCCTCCTCGTACAGCTTCGGGGGTCGCCGGTGGTCACCCACGCTTGCCCAAAGCGGGCTTGCTGGAGGCAGCCCGTTCCGGGCCTCCTTTGCCGAGTAGAACGTGCCTGGGCCGTGCCCTACGGCATGGGCACTCAGGTGATGGTCCACGCCGCCGATGCCCTCGTGCACCGGGGCTGCTCGATAGAGGCACGGACGGCTGGCTGACCCTCACGGAACAGGGCCGAGAGGGCCTGGCAACGGCGAAGGAAACACATGAGCCGGGTGCGCGGAGCTCCTCGGCGACATCACGGAGGAGGAGTACGCGACTGCGGTCTCCGTGCTCCAGCGCCACCGACAACCTCGCCCAGGGGCGGTTGTCAAGGTGCTGGTCACAGCCATTCGTTGGGGTTACGTGATCACATGAGCCAAGAACGGAACGAGTGCCGACCGCTGCGCCAAGAAGAAGCTGGGGTCCGGCACCGCGAAGCTTCCCACCAAGGAGGTCGGATGGCGCTAATGGGAAACCCGGGCATGATTCACGACCTATGGCTCACACGCCGTGGTGCCACCCTCCTCGTCCCAATCCTGTCCGCTGCTTTCATCGTTGGATGCAGTAGCGACTCCGAGAACAGGGGCAAGCCGTCAATGGATCCCGAACCGAGCGCTTCACCGTCTCAGACGAGTGACCGGACGAAGGCTCTGGAAAGAAAGGCAGAAGAGGCGCTGGGGATTGGGGAGGCGGATGACCCCGGCGACCTGTTCGTGGAGTCGGGGTTGGAGCGTGCAAGCGACGGCATCCACACCTACTCGGCCCTCTCGAATGGCAAGGCCTACACGCTGTCAGTTGTCTGCTCGGGAGCAGGGCAGGTCCGTCTCGCCGTGACGGTGGAACGCTCGGTGCGGCAGACCGTGGCGTGCGACAACGTCCCAGTCCGTCAACGTATTACGGATGCCCAGGAACAGATCAAGATTGACGTCGAAGGCCTTGCCGGATCATCCGGGATCGTCGGTTGGCGGATCGATGAACTACTGACCTCCAAAAGCGTGGTGTCGTAGGACTGACGTCTCATGATCTCTGCGGCATTCCGACTGCATGAGGTATGTGCAAGGGGGCCGCCGACCCCGATGGCTTGGTCGCTGCTGTCCGACGCGGGCCTCCGCCGGCTCCAGTACCGCCACGGCGTCCTCGACGGCTGCCTCACCTGGCACCGGCCTCAGACGCCGGCCACCATGACGACATCACGCATTCAAGGTCAAGTAGCCATGGCGGGCTCCAACAGTTCGCTGGGCGAACTTGTCGACGGCGGTGACAACCATGGCGGGGCAAGGCGGCCGATCGATCCTTGAGGTACCGCCGGAGCTGTCGCTTCGCCCGCGGTGCCCGTCCGTGGTGCGATGGAACCGGGGGCGGAAAGGAGAGCGATCATGCCCGCAGCGAAGCGAACGAGTGCCGCCGCCTCGGTGTCGGTCCGCCCGCTGGTCGAGCCGGACCTGGACCGGGCCGACGAGATCTTCAGGGTCGCCTTCGGGACCTTCCTCGGGGCTCCTGAGCCGGAGACGTTCTTCGGGACCGCCGACTATGTCCGCACCCGCTGGGCGGCAGATCCACACGCGGCCTTCGCAGCGACCGTCGAGGGCGAGGTCGTCGGATCGAACTTCGCCGCCGACTGGGGCAGCGTCGGGTTCTTCGGCCCGCTGACCGTACGTCCGGATCTGTGGGACCAGGGCATCGGCAGGCATCTCATGGAACCGGTCATGGCCTGCTTCGACACCTGGGAGAACCGCCACCTCGGCCTGTTCACCTTCTCGCACAGTCCCAAGCACCTCGAGCTCTACCACCGGTACGGTTTCTGGCCCCGATTCCTTACAGCCATCATGAAGAAACAGGTCGCCGTCAGTGCCGAAGTCCCCGGCCGAGTGCTGTACGGCGAGCTGGCCGCCGCTGAGCGGCCGGACGCACTGAGCCTCAGTCGCGCACTGACGGGGGCCGTGTACGAGGGCCTGAGCTTGGAGCGCGAGATCATGGCCACACAGGCGCAGGGGCTCGGTGACACCATCCTCCTCGAAGGCGCCGACTCCGGCCTCGACGGTCTGGCTGTCTGCCACTGCGGAGCGGGGTCGGAGGCCGGTGAGGACGTGTGCTTCGTCAAATTCGGCGCCGTACGCCCTGGTCCGGACGCTGCGGACCGGTTCGAACGACTGCTGAATGCGTGCGAGCAGCTCGCCACCGAGAAGGGACTGGGGCAACTGGACGCCGGAGTGAACCTGGCCCGCCAGGATGCCTACCGGCGCATGGTCGACCGCGGTTTCCGTACCCAGCTGCAGGGCGTGACCATGCACAGGCCCAACGAACCCGGATACAGCCACCCGGACGCCTACGTGATCGACGACTGGCGCTGAGTCCACCGCCGTACTCGGCTTCGGGGAAGACCCGATAGCAGGGTGGACCGAGCGCGGATTCCGGCGTTCCGTCAGGAGTCGGAGCCGACGCAGCAATGACTGCTGGAGGGGACCGGCGGCCGAACAGCACCGCCGGTCCCCATCACTCACCCGTTCAGCGCTTCTTCGGGTCCAGCAGCCCCGCCCGCCGCAGCGCGTCCGCCATGGCGCCGTTGGCGGGGGCCGCGTCGCGGCCGCCGTTCCCGCCGCGCCCCTGACGCTGCTGCGGAGTCCGGCCGCCCTGACCGCCCCGGCCCTGGCCGCCCCGGCCGCGTTCGCCGCCCCGGCCCTGACCCTGACCGCCCTGACCCTGGCCGCCCTGGCCCTGACCACCGCGGCCCTGGCCCTGGCCACCGCCACCGCGGCCGCGTTCGCCCCGGGCACCGCCCGAGCGGCTGCCGCCGCCCTCGCCGGACGCGGCCTCGTCGTCCAGCCGCAGGGTCAGCGAGATGCGCTTGCGCGGGATGTCCACGTCCATGACCTTCACCCGCACGATGTCGCCGGGCTTGACCACGTCCCGCGGGTCGTTCACGAACGAGGTGGACATCGCCGAGACGTGCACCAGCCCGTCCTGGTGGACGCCGACGTCCACGAACGCGCCGAACGCCGCCACATTGGTGACCACGCCCTCCAGGATCATCCCGGCCGCGAGGTCCCCGATCTTCTCCACGCCGTCCTTGAAGGACGCGGTCTTGAAGGCGGGCCGCGGGTCGCGCCCCGGCTTCTCCAGCTCCTTCAGGATGTCGGTGACGGTGGGCAGACCGAAGGAGTCGTCCACGAACTCCTGGGGCCGCAGCCCGCGCAGCACCGCCGTGTTGCCGATCAGCGTGGTGACGTCCGCACCCGCGGAGGACACCATCCGCCGCACCACCGGGTACGCCTCGGGGTGCACGCTGGAGGCGTCAAGCGGGTCGTCCCCGCCGGGGATGCGGAGGAAGCCGGCGCACTGCTCGTACGCCTTGGGGCCCAGCCGCGACACGTCCTTGAGCGCCTTCCGGGTGCGGAACGGGCCGTTGGCGTCGCGGTGGGCCACGATGTTCTCCGCCAGGCCCGCGCCGATGCCCGAGACCCGGCCGAGCAGCGGCGCGGACGCGGTGTTGACGTCGACGCCGACGCCGTTCACGCAGTCCTCCACCACCGCGTCCAGCGAGCGGGAGAGCTTCACCTCGGACAGGTCGTGCTGGTACTGGCCGACGCCGATCGACTTGGGGTCGATCTTCACCAGTTCGGCCAGCGGGTCCTGGAGCCGGCGGGCGATCGACACCGCGCCGCGCAGCGACACGTCGAGCTCCGGCAGCTCCTGCGAGGCGAACGCGGACGCCGAGTACACCGACGCCCCGGCCTCCGAGACCATCACCTTGGTGAGCTTCAACTCCGGCTGCCGCGCGATGAGATCGGCCGCCAGCTTGTCGGTCTCGCGGGAGGCGGTGCCGTTGCCGATGGCGACCAGCTCCACCGAGTGCTCCCGGGCGAGCCGCGCCAGCTTGGCGAGGGACTCGTCCCACTTCTGCTGCGGCACGTGCGGGTAGATGGTGTCGGTGGCGGCGACCTTGCCGGTCGCGTCGACCACGGCCACCTTCACCCCGGTGCGGAAACCCGGGTCCAGGCCCATCGTCGCGCGGGTGCCCGCGGGCGCCGCCAGCAGCAGATCCCGCAGGTTCGCCGCGAACACCCGGACGGCCTCGTCCTCCGCGGCCTGCCGCAGGCGCAGCCGCAGGTCGATGCCGAGGTGCACCAGGACGCGGGTGCGCCAGGCCCAGCGGACGGTGTCCGCGAGCCAGCCGTCCGCCGGCCGGCCCCGGTTCACGATGCCGAAGCGGTGCGCGATGGACTGCTCGTAAGCGGTGGGGCCGGTGTGCTCGGTGGGCTCCTCCGGCTCCAGGACGAGGTCGAGGACCTCCTCCTTCTCACCGCGGAACATCGCCAGCACCCGGTGCGAGGGCAGCTGGGTGAACGGCTCGGCGAAGTCGAAGTAGTCGGCGAACTTGGCGCCCGCCTCCTCCTTGCCCTCGCGGACCGTGGCGGCCACCCGCCCCTTGGTCCACATCCGTTCCCGCAGCTCGCCGATGAGGTCGGCGTCCTCACCGAACCGCTCGGTGAGGATGGCGCGGGCACCGTCCAGGGCCGCGGAGGCGTCCGCAACCCCCTTGTCGGCGTCCACGAACGCCGCTGCCGCCGCCTGCGGTTCGACGGACGGATCCGTCAGCAGGCCGTCGGCCAGCGGTTCGAGGCCCGCCTCCCGGGCGATCTGCGCCTTGGTGCGGCGCTTGGGCTTGTAGGGGAGGTAGATGTCCTCCAGGCGGGCCTTGGAGTCCGCGCCCCGGATCTGCGCCTCCAGCGCCTCGTCGAGCTTGCCCTGGCCGCGGACCGACTCGATGATCGCCGTGCGGCGCTCCTCCAGCTCCCGCAGATAGCGCAGCCGTTCCTCCAGCGAGCGCAACTGCGCGTCGTCCAGCATCTCGGTCGCTTCCTTGCGGTAGCGCGCGATGAAGGGGACGGTCGACCCGCCGTCGAGCAGCTCGACGGCTGCCTTCACCTGCCGCTCCCGTACGCCGAGCTCCTCGGCGATCCTGCTCTCGATCGACGTCGTCACGATCCCGTTCCGCCTTGTCGTTGCGCTGGTCTCTGCATTGTGGCAGGTGGCGCCGGTGTGCGGCCTCCGGGACGCGGCGGGACCCGGGTGCGCGCCCGGGTCCCGCCGCGCCGGACGGGATCGGTCGTTCCGGCCGGACGGCGCCGGCCCTCTCTGCCGGCCTGCATTCCGTCGGCCGGCGGAGTCTCCCGTCAGACGCGGCGGGACCGGGCGGAGTCGGACACTCCGCCGAAGAGCCGGGCGACGGCGCGGAAGGGCAGGGTCACCACGGCGGCGAGGGTGCTGCCGATGGCGCGGAGTACATCTGCGATGGCACGGAACACGGGGTCCTCCAGAAAGGATCGTCACGGTCGGTGTCCTACTCCGGCGCGTTGCCCTGCACGGCGCCCGCAAACATCCGCCACCCTTCCGGTTCCGCTTCCGGTTCGCTTCCGGTTCCGCTTCCGGTTCCCCGCGGCCCCGGCGCGCCCCGCGGCCGGTCAGCCCTCGCCGAAGAGGTCCTTCGGGAAGGCGCCTGCGGCGAGCGCGGCGGTGGTCAGGCCGCCCGCGAGTTCGGTGAGCCGGGCGACGCCGGCCGCGCCGAGGTGCTCGTACGGGGCCAGGTCCAGCCGGTCGGTGTCCCGTTCCAGTTGCTTGCGCAGTCCGGTGCCCGTCTCGGTCAACCCGCCCTGGGCGTCGAGCAGTCCGCGCGTCCGCAGCCGCTCCTCGGCGGCGGTCCAGTCCTCCTTCGACCAGCCGCGGGTGAGCAGCAGCCAGGAGGGCGACATGCTGTGGCCGCTCGCGGCGTGGCTGACGATCGCCTCCAGCGCGTCCAGCCCGGCCGCCGCCAGCAGCGCCACATGCCCGTCGCCGCGGTGCTCGCGCAGCAGGGTGGCCGCGTGCCAGAGCGCCAGGTGCGGCTCCTCGGGCACGGGCAGGTCGGCGTGGGCCGCGTAGAGCGGCCGGGCGGGACGGACACAGCCCTCGGTGGCGCGCAGCGCCAGCTCCGCGGCCTCCGCCATCTCGGGCGAGGCGATGGTGTCCTCGCCCAGCAGCCGGCGCAGCATCGTGTCGACGGCGCGCAGCCGGGCCGCGAGGACCTGCTCCGGGGAGGCGGTCTCCCACACCTGCGGCAGGTGGCGGGCGACGGTCTCGTGCCGGAAGTTGTAGAAGGTCGCGGTCACCACGGACGCGCCCACCGGCCCCAGCGCCGCGGCGCGGGACGCGAAATAGACGGCCGATGGGTCGTCCAGCCCGATGGCGGCCATCTCCCCCTTGTGCTCGGGGGAGAAGTAGACGGCCGAGTGCAGCGGGTTGAGGGCGTTGTGACAGTGGCGGCCGGCGCGCGGGGGCAGAGTCGTCGTCATGCCCGCACGCTACCCACAGGTAGCCGGCGCCGGAAGAGGCGGTTCCCATGGCAGGAAAGGTGGGAAATTCGTCGTTGCCGACGCCCGCGGGCGGTCGCAGGATGGAGTCATGGCACCCCACACCGTGCTCCTCGTTCTCTTCGAAGGCGTGCAGAGTCTCGACGTCACGGGCCCGCTGGAGGTGTTCACCGGCGCCTCGAAGGCCGCCCGGAACCCGGACTTCTACCGGGTGAGCACCGCCTCCCTCGACGGCGCCCCGGTCCGGACCTCCAGCGGCCTGCTGATCACCCCGGACACCGCGCTCACCGGGGCCGCGGCGCCGCACACCCTGGTGGTGCCCGGCGGAGACGGCACCCGCAGCCCCGGCCCCGGGCTCATCGCCTGGCTGCGGCGGACGGCGCCGCACGCCCGCCGGGTGGTCTCCGTCTGCACCGGCGCCTTTCTGCTCGCCGAGGCCGGCCTGCTGGACGGGCACCGCGCCACGACGCACTGGACGATGTGCGACCAACTGGCCGGGCGCTTCCCCGCGGTGGACGTCGAGCCGGAGCCGATCTACGTCCGCGACGGCCACGTGGCCACCTCGGCGGGCGTCACCTCGGGCATCGACCTCGCGCTGGCCCTCGTCGAGGAGGACCTGGGGCGCGACGCGGCGCTGACCGTCGCCCGCCACCTGGTGGTCTTCCTGCGCCGCCCCGGCAACCAGAGCCAGTTCAGCAGCCAGCTCGCCGCTCAGACCGCCTCGCGCCGCCCCCTCCGGGACGTCCAGCAGTGGATCGCCGAGAACCCGGGCGCCGACCTGTCCGTGGAGCGGCTGGCGGAGCGGGCCGGGCTCTCGCCCCGGCACTTCGCCCGCGCCTTCCAGGCCGAAGTCGGCTGCACGCCCGGCCGGTACGTGGACCGGGTGCGGCTGGAGACCGCCCGGCGGCTGCTGGAGGACTCGGTGGACGGCATCGAAGGGATCTCCCGCGCCTGCGGCTACGGCACCCCGGAGGCGATGCGCCGCGCCTTCGTCCGCACCCTCGGCACCGCACCGGCCGAATACCGGCGCCGCTTCCGGCCGATGAACCCGGCCGGCCCCGGGACTCCTGTCGCCGGCCTCAAGCCCCCTACCGGGCCCAAGACCGCTACCGGCCCCAAGCCTCCGGCCGGCTCCAGGGCCCCTACCGGCCCCAATTCCCCTACCGAACAGGGACAGTGACCATGCAGATCGCCATCCTGCTCTTCGACCGGCTCACCGCACTCGACGCCGTCGGCCCGTACGAGGTGCTGAGCCGCCTCCCCGGCGCCGAACCCGTCTTCGTCGGCGAGCGCACCGGGCCCGTACGCAACGAATCGGGCAGCCTCGGTCTCGTCGCCGACGCCCTGCTGGGCGAGTTGCCCGCGCCGGACGTCATCGTGGTGCCGGGCGGCCCGGGGCAGACCGCGCAGATGGAGGACGGGCCGGTGCACGACTGGCTGCGGTCGGCGGACCGGGGCAGCACCTGGACGGCATCGGTGTGCACCGGCTCGCTGATCCTGGCCGCCGCGGGCCTGCTCACCGGCCGCCGCGCCACCTCGCACTGGCTCGCGCTGGACCAACTGCCCGCGCTGGGCGCCGAACCGGTGCGGGAGCGGTACGTCTTCGACGGCAAGTACGCCACCGCGGCGGGCGTCTCCGCCGGGATCGACATGGCGCTGGCGCTGGCCGGACGGATCGCCGGGGACACGGTGGCCCAGGCGATCCAGCTGGGGCACGAGTACGACCCGCAGCCGCCCTACGCCGCCGGCTCGCCGGACACCGCGCCGCCGGAGGTCGTCGAGGCCCTGCGCGCCCGCAGCCGCTTCGTTCTCCAGGGGGAGTGACCGCGGGGAGCCGACGCAGGGGCCTGCTGCGGCGGCCGGGGGCCGTGCGGGTACGCCTGGGCCCGGCGGGGTTCGACCGGCCCGGGCCCGGGCGGATGAGCCCCGGCCCGGCCTGCCGCCCGCGGTCCGCCCGACCGCCCTCAGCCCGCCCAGGTGAAGTGCGGTGCACGCCGTTCCAGGAAGGCGGCGACGCCCTCCGCGGCGTCGCCGCTGCCGCGCGCCTGCTCCGCCCAGTGGGCCACCCGCCCGGCGTCCGCGGGCCCGTTCGCGAACTCCTTCGCCGCGGCCTGGGTCAGCAGCGACCGGGAGGTGAGGACCGCGGTGAACTCCGCGACCCGCCGGTCCAGGGCGTCCGCCGGCAGCAGTTCGTCCACCAGCCCGGTCCGCAGCGCCCGCTCGCCGTCGATCAACTCCGCCGAGAACAGCAGGTACTTGGCGGTGGCGGGGCCGACCAGGGCGGTCAGCCGGCGCGTGGCGGAGGCCGGGTAGACGATGCCGAGCTTGGCCGGGGTGACGCCGAAGGACGAGCCCTCGGCCGCGAACCGCAGATCGCAGGCGGCGGCGAGCTGGCAGCCGCCGCCCACGCAGTAGCCCCGGATCGCCGCCAGGGTCGGCTTGGGAAAGGCGGCGAGCGCCTCCTCGGCCGCCACCGCGAGGCCCTGGGACTCGCCCGCCGACTGCCGCAGCGAGCCGATGTCCGCGCCCGCGCAGAAGGTCTCCCCGGCGCCGGTCAGCACCAGGGCGCGGACGTCCCCGTCGTCCGCGAGCCGCGCCAGCAGCCGGGGCAGCTCCTGCCACATGGCCGTGGTCATGGCGTTCCGCTTGGCGGGGTGGTCTATGACGAGAGTCGCGACACCGTCGGCGACGTCCAGCTGCAGTCCGGGCTCCATGCGCCGGATGCTATCCGGACCGTTTCAGCGGATGATCAGGCGCCGGTGTACGCCGTCGCGCCCGGTGGCGCGGCTTCCGCCCGGCCCCTCGTCGCGCCCGTCGGCCGACGAGCGGAATTCCGGAGGGGCGACGGAACGGAAGCGGACGGGCAGGAACAGTCAGTGATCCGGCAACGTCACGCACAGCCTCGCAATATCCGTCGATACCCGCCGACTTCCTGTCAGCACTTCGGTACGGACCAAGGGATTACCAACACTTGACCCGTGAGGCGGAACCGGCCGCTGTCCCGGCGGGCCGGTCCCGCCGGAGCGGTGGGCGGAGCTGCGGAATCGTCGCCTGGGTCGAGAGTGGGTGCCGGACATGGAGTTCCGCGGGAGCGTTCCGCACGACCCGGGACAGCCCACCGCGATCCCCGTGACGGACGGCCCGCCGAGCCGGCCGCCCTACGAGGGGATCTGGCGCTTCACCGTTCCCGCCCTGGACTCCTCGGTGCCGCAGGCCCGGCACGCCGTCCGCGATCTGCTGCACGACCAGCGCGTTCCGGCCCTGGACGACATCGTCGAGGGCCTGCTGCTGATCGTCTCCGAGCTGGTCACCAACTCCGTCCGGCACGCCGCGCTGCTCTCCCCGGAGGTGGGTGTGGAGGTCGCGGTCGGCGCCGGCTGGGTGCGGGTGGCGGTGGAGGACAACCACCCCTACCGCCCCAAGGCCCTCCACGCCGACCAGGGCGGAACGGGCGGCCGGGGGCTGCTGCTCGTCCAGGTGATCACCGCGGAGGCGGGCGGCGTCTGCGACGCGGAGCGCACGGCGGGCGGCGGCAAGGTGGTGTGGGCCGCGCTGCCGCTGGCGGGCCCGGGCCCCGCGCTGTCGTGACCGACGGGCTCACCGGCCGCCTTCCCACCTCACCAGCCGCCCCGGCCTCACGGCCTCACCAGCGCCGCCCGCCTTACGACCTCACGAGCCGCCCCGGCCTGACGACGTCACCAGCCGGCCGATGCCCCCGTCAGCTCCCTGATCGCCGGACGGGCGGCGTCGAGCACGGTCATGAACCAGGCGGAGAACGGCCGCTCCGCGTGCAGCCGCGCGAGCTCCTCCGCGCTCACGAAGGCCGTTCCGCCGACCTCGTCGGGGTCCGGCTGCGGCGGCGCCTGGACCAGCCCCACGAAGAGGTGGTTGAACTCCTGCTCCACCAGCCCCGACGCCGGGTCCGGGTGGTTGTAGCGGACGGTGCCGGCCTCGCACAGCAGCGACGGGGAGACGCCCAGCTCCTCCGCTGTGCGACGGGCGGCGGCGGCGAACGGCGCTTCCCCGGGGTACGGGTGGCCGCAGCAGGTGTTGGACCAGACACCGGGCGAGTGGTACTTCCCCTCGGCCCGCTGCTGGAGCAGCAGCCGGCCGGAGGAGTCGAAGAGGAAGACCGAGAAGGCCCGGTGCAGCCGGCCGGGCGGCAGATGGGCGGAGAGCTTCTCCGCTGTGCCGATCGTCGTGCCGCTCTCGTCGACCAGTTCGAGCATGATCGGTTCTGCGGCGCCGTTCGGCGAGACGTCGGCCGCGGAGGCTGGTGTGGTCGGCATGGCCATCCTTCGGTTGGGCTGCGAACCTCCAAGTCTGCCGCACCGGCCGGGAAAGGCTCCAGCGCCGCCCTCGCGTTTCCCCGATCCGCGGCGCGATCGGTCGCCCGGAGTCCGCCGCGCGCCCCGCCGGGGCGTCGCGCGCGGCGGCCTCAGCGGCGGCCTCAGCGGCGGCCTCAGCGGCGGCCTCAGCGGCGGCCTCAGCGGCGGCCTCAGCGGCGGCCTCAAGGGCGCGGTCGGCCCAGGGGCGCGCCCGGCTCACTGGCGCGCCCCGGGGCAGCGGTGTGCGGCCCGGCTCAGTGGTGCGGCCCCGCTCAGTGGCAGAGCCGGGCCTCGTGCACGGCGTGCCCCGAGGGCTCCAGCTGGAAGGTGCAGTGCTCCACGTCGAAGTGCTCCCCCAGGCAGTTCCGGAGATCGTGCAGCAGCTTCTCGTGGCCGACGGCGTCGAGCGCCTCCTGGCTGACCACGACATGCGCGGAGAGCACCGGCAGGCCGGAGGTGATCGTCCAGGCGTGCAGGTCGTGCAGCCCCTCCACCCCGGGAAGGTCCAGGATGTGCCGCCGGACCGCCGCCATGTCCACGTCCTTCGGGGCCGCCTCCAGCAGCACGTCCAGCGCCTCGCGGAGCAGCTTCCAGGCGCGGGGGACGATCATCAGGCCGATGAGCAGCGAGGCGATGGGGTCGGCCTGGCGCCAGCCGGTCGCCACGACGACCGCCGCCGAGACGATGACCGCGAACGACCCCAGGGCGTCCGCCACCACCTCCAGGAACGCCCCCCGGACGTTGAGGCTCTCCCGCTGGCCGTGCAGCAGGACGGCCATCGAGATGAGGTTCGCGACCAGACCCACCACACCGAAGACGACGGTCAGCCCGCCCTCGACCTCGGTGGGCGTGATCAGCCGGCGGACCGCCTCGTACAGGATGTAGCCGCCCACGCCGAACAGCAGCAGGCAGTTGGCCACCGCCGCCAGCACCTCGGCACGGGCGTAGCCGAAGGTGCGGCGTTCGCTCGGCGGGCGGTTGGCGAAGTGGATGGCGAGCAGCGCCATCGAGATCCCGACGGCGTCCGTGGCCATGTGCCCGGCGTCGGCCAGCAGGGCCAGGGAGCCGGTGACGACCGCGCCGGCGATCTCCGCCAGGAGCACGGTCAGGGTCAGGCCCAGCGCGATGCGCAGCCGCCCGCGGTATGCCGCGGCCGCGGTGCCGGTGGCGCCGGGCGGCGGCCCGTGGGTGTGTCCGTGATCGTGCCCTGCCCCCATACCCGCTGCCTCCAAGGGTCGCTGACGCTGTGGTGTGCGGTGCCGGCGTGGCCCGGTCGTATGCCCGCCGTGATCACAGTGAACTACTGGTGCACCGTGCCCGGCAACACGGCACTGAACACCGTTGTCATTGCCTCTGACCTGCTGTTATGTCATCGGCGCAGGACCTGCGGGAACGTCCTTCCGGGGGCTGTCCGGGACCCTCTGCCGGGGTCCGGAAGCGGGGTGCCGCCGCCGGCGCGGGAAGCCGGCCGACGGGAGCGAGTGCGCGGCTGACGGTGGACGGGAGCGGCCGGACGGGACCACCGGCCGTCGCGAGCGGCTCGGGCAGCCGGGGTCCCGGGCGCCTCCCGTCGGCGCGTGGGGCGCGGCCCGCCCCCGTCAGCAGCAGCCAGGCGCCCCCGCCCCGCCACCAGCGGCCCCGCGGCACCGTCAGCGCGTGCGGACCTCCGGGTGCCGCAGGCACCAGCCCTCCCAGGCCGACTCGACCATGTCCCGCACGTCGTGCCGGGCGCTCCAGCCGAGCTCCTTGGCGATCAGGTCGGCGGCGGCGACCACCTGGGCCGGGTCGCCCGCGCGGCGCTCCACCACCCGCGGGGCCGGTTCCGTACGGCCGGTGACCTCCGCCACCAGGTCGGCCAGCTCGCGGACGGACACCCCGTGGCCGGTGCCGATGTTGACCGTCAGATCGCCCGGCCCCTCCTGCGCGGCCAGCCGGCGGGCGGCCACCAGATGGGCGTCGGCGAGGTCGGCGACGTGGATGTAGTCGCGGATGCAGGTGCCGTCGGGGGTCGGGTAGTCGCCGCCGAAGATCAGCGGGGCATCGCCGCGGGTCAGCGCGTCGAAGAACATCGGGATGACGTTGGACACGCCGAGGTCCGACAGCTCCGGACGGGCCGTGCCCGCCACGTTGAAGTAGCGCAGACACACGGTGGCCAGGCCGTGGGCCCGGCCGGTGGCCCGGACGAGCCACTCACCCGTGAGCTTGGTCTCGCCGTACGGATTGATCGGCAGGCACGGGGTGTCCTCCGTGACGAGGTCCACATCCGGCATCCCGTAGACCGCGGCCGAGGAGGAGAAGGCGAACCGCTTCACCCCGGCCGCCACCACGGCCTCCAGCAGCACCGTCAGCCCGTGCACGTTCTCCGTGGAGTAGCGCAGCGGCTGCTCGACGGACTCGCCGACCTGCTTCCGGGCTGCGAGATGCACCACCCCGGTGACGTGGTGCCCGGCGAGGGTCCGGTCCAGCAGCGCGCGGTCCAGCACGCTGCCGCGGACCAGGGGGACGCTCTCCGGCAGGCGCTCAGGGAGACCCGAGGAGAGATCGTCCAGGACGACGACGTTCTCACCGGCCTCCGTCATGGCGCGCGCCACGTGTGCTCCGATGTAACCGGCTCCACCGGTGATCAGCCATGTCATGCGCGGCAGCGTAACGCCGGTGCCGTTTGTCGTGGGGCGCGGTGATCGACCATGATGCTCCGAACGGATCTTCATCGGTCGTCGCCAACCCTTCTGTGACCTTGTCCGGGCGCAAATGGGCGATGAACGATCGCTTCCGAGGATCCGATAGCCTCTGCCGACGTGCCGCCCGCCCGTACCGGAGCCGGGGCGTGTCACGACCCGCCTGTCCGGACACCCCGGTGCTCCGCGGCGGCCACGCCAGCAGTCAAGGAGTGAATTCGTCTGTCGACCGCCATCCTCACCGGTCCGCCGGTCGCCGGGTCGCAGCTCGAGGGCGATCTGCGATCGCTGGGCTTCGACGTGGTCGCGGCCCCGGCCGGTGACGACCTGGCGGCACTGGCCGCCGCACTGCCCGCCACCGAGCGCGTCGCCGTGGTGGACTCCCGGCTGATCGCCCACCGGCACGCCCTGCGGATGGCGCTGACCGACCCCCGCTTCCCGGCCGCCGCGGTGACCGGCGCGGTCACCGTGCAGCCGGAGGACCGCGCGGCCCTGCTGCGCGCGCTCGCCGAGGCCGCCGCCCCCGCGACCGTGGGCCCGGACACCGCCGGCGCCGCGGAGCCGGCCGCCGGACCGGGACCCGGCGCCGTGCCCGAGCGCACCGCCGCCGCCCTGGACGCCGCGGGCGTCGCCGTGCACCGCCCCGAGCTGGGCGTCCTCGTCGCCCGGGTGCCCGCCGACGACGCCGAGCTGGCCGAGACCCGCGCCGCCCTGGACGCGGTCGACGACGAGCAGGTGCGGCTGCGCACCGCCGTGAAGGCCCGCGACGGCTTCTTCACCACCTACTGCATCAGCCCGTACTCGCGGTACGTGGCCCGCTGGTGCGCCCGGCGCGGCCTCACCCCCAACCAGGTCACCACCGCCTCGCTGCTCACCGCGCTGATCGCGGCCGGCTGCGCGGCGACCGGCACCCGCCCCGGCTACATCGCCGCGGGTGTGCTGCTCATCGCCTCCTTCGTGCTCGACTGCGCCGACGGGCAGCTCGCCCGCTACTCGCTGCAGTACTCCACGATGGGCGCCTGGCTGGACGCCACGTTCGACCGCGCCAAGGAGTACGCGTACTACGCCGGGCTGGCCCTCGGCGCGGCCCGCGGCGGCGACGACGTCTGGGCACTCGCGCTCGGCGCGATGGTGCTCCAGTCCTGCCGGCACATCGTGGACTTCTCCTTCAACGAGGCGAACCACGACGCCTCCGCGAACACCAGCCCCACCGCCGCCCTCTCCAGCCGGCTCGACAGCGTTGGCTGGACGGTCTGGCTCCGCCGGATGATCGTCCTCCCGATCGGCGAGCGCTGGGCGATGATCGCCGTCCTCACCGCGCTGACCACCCCGCGCATCGTCTTCCTCGCGCTGCTCATCGGCTGCTCGATAGCCGCCTGCTACACCACCGCGGGCCGGGTGCTGCGCTCCCTGACCCGCCGGGCCGAGCGGACCGACCGCGCCGCGCAGGCACTGGCCGAACTCGCCGACTCCGGTCCGATCGCGGAGGCGGTCGCCGGAAAGCGGGGCGGCGCGGCACGCGTGGGTTCGTTCGCCGCGCCCGTCTGGGCCGCGGCCGGTACGGCCGCCCTGCTGGCCACGCTGGCCTTCCGCCCCTTCGGCGACTGGACGACCGTGCTCGCCGCGCTGGTCTACGCGCTCTGCGCGGGCCGGGCCGTGGCCCGGCCGCTCAAGGGCGCCCTCGACTGGCTGGTGCCGCCCCTCTTCCGGGTCGCCGAATACACCGCCATTCTGTTGCTTGCCGCCCGTTCGGAGGAGCAGGGCGCCTTGCCTGCGGCTTTCGGGCTGGTGGCCGCCGTCGCCTACCATCACTACGACACGGTGTACCGCATCCGCGGCGGCACCGGCGCGCCCCCGCACTGGCTGGTGCGGGCGATCGGCGGGCACGAGGGGCGGGTCCTGGTGGTTACGATCGCCGCCGTCCTGCTGCACCACTCAGGTTTCACCATCGCGCTGACGGCCCTCGCTGTGGCCCTGGCGCTGGCGGTGCTCATCGAGAGCATCCGTTTCTGGGTGTCCTCCGGGGCACCCGCTGTACACGACGAATCAGGAGAACCCGCATGATCGGCCTCGTGCTGGCAGCCGGCGCCGGACGGCGTCTGCGCCCCTACACCGACACCCTGCCCAAGGCACTGGTGCCGGTCGACGGCGACACCACCGTCCTCGACCTCACTCTCGGCAACTTCGCCGAGGTGGGCCTGACCGAGGTCGCCATCGTCGTCGGCTACCGCAAGGAGGCCGTGTACGAGCGCAAGGAGGCCCTGGAGCAGAAGTACGGCCTCAAGCTCACGCTGATCGACAACGACAAGGCCGAGGAGTGGAACAACGCCTACTCCCTGTGGTGCGCCCGTGACGCGATCAAGCACAGCGTGATCCTCGCCAACGGCGACACCGTGCACCCGGTCTCCGTCGAGAAGACCCTGCTCGCCGAGCGCGGCAAGGGCCAGAAGATCATCCTCGCCCTCGACACGGTGAAGCAGCTCGCCGACGAGGAGATGAAGGTCATCGTGGACCCGGAGAAGGGCGTCCAGCGCATCACCAAGCTGATGGACCCCGCCGAGGCCACCGGCGAGTACATCGGTGTCACCCTCATCGAGGGCGAGGCCGCCGAGGAGCTCGGCGACGCCCTGAAGACCACCTTCGAGCGGGACCCCGACCTCTACTACGAGGACGGCTACCAGGAGCTCGTCAACCGCGGCTTCAAGATCGACATCGCGCCGATCGGCGACCTCAAGTGGGTCGAGATCGACAACCATGACGACCTGGCGAAGGGCCGTGAGATCGCGTGCCAGTACTGACCCGACTCATCCCGTCGCCGCTCGTCGTCGACATTCGGGCCGGGGCACTGGACGATCTGGCGGGCGTCCTCGCCGACCAGCGCATCTCCTCCTCGGGGAAGCTGGCCATCGCCATCAGCGGCGGCTCCGGGGCGGTGCTGCGCGAGCGGCTCACCCCGGCGCTGCCCGGCGCGACCTGGTACGAGGTCGGCGGCGGCACCCTCGACGACGCGATCAAGCTCGCCGATGAGATGAAGTCCGGGCACTACGACGCGGTCGTGGGCCTGGGCGGCGGCAAGATCATCGACTGTGCGAAGTTCGCCGCCGCGCGCATCGGCCTGCCGCTGGTCGCCGTGGCGACGAACCTGTCGCACGACGGCCTGTGCTCGCCCGTCGCGACGCTGGACAACGACGCGGGCCGCGGCTCGTACGGCGTGCCCAACCCGATCGCGGTCGTCATCGACCTCGATGTGATCCGCGAGGCCCCGGTCCGCTTCGTGCGCTCCGGCATCGGTGACGCGCTCTCGAACATCTCCGCCGTGGCGGACTGGGAGCTCGCCCACCGGGAGACCGGCGAGCAGATCGACGGGCTGGCCGCCGCCATGGCGCGCCAGGCGGGCGAGGCCGTGCTCCGGCACCCGGGCGGCGTCGGCGACGACGGCTTCCTCCAGGTGCTGGCCGAGGGTCTGGTGCTCACCGGCATCTCGATGTCCGTGGCGGGCGACAGCCGCCCGGCGTCGGGTGCCTGCCACGAGATCAACCACGGCTTCGACCTGCTCTTCCCCAAGCGCGCCGCCAGCCACGGCGAGCAGTGCGGCCTCGCCGCAGCGTTCGCCATGCACCTGCGGGGTGCCCAGGACGAGTCCGGTCTGATGGCGCAGGCCCTGCGCCGGCACGGGCTGCCCGTCCTGCCGGAGGAGATCGGCTTCAGCGTGGACGAGTTCGTCCAGGTGGTGGAGTACGCACCGCAGACCCGGCCCGGGCGCTACACGATCCTCGAGCACCTGGACCTGTCCACCGACCAGATCAGGGACGCATACGCCGACTATGCCAAAACCGTCACTAGCTGAACTCCGTCCGGTCGTTCACCCCGGTGGGCTGAAGGACCGGCGCAGCGGGGAGCACTGGGCCGGGCGCATCTACATGCGGGAGATCTCGCTGCGGTGCACCCGGCACCTGGTGAACTCCCGGATCACGCCCAACCAGTACACCGGCCTCATGATCGTCGCCGGTGTGGCCGCGGGCGCGGCACTGCTGGTGCCCGGCCTGGCCGGGGCGGTGCTCGGCGCACTGCTGATCCAGGTGTACCTGCTCCTCGACTGCGTGGACGGAGAGCTGGCCCGCTGGCGCAAGCAGACCTCGATCACCGGGGTCTACCTCGACCGGGTGGGCCACTACCTGAGCGAGGCCGCGCTGCTGGTCGGCTTCGGCCTGCGCGCCGCGGACCTGTTCCACCGGGACGGCTCGTCCACCGAGTGGCTGTGGGCGTTCCTCGGCACGCTCGCCGCGCTCGGCGCCATCCTGATCAAGGCGGAGACGGACCTGGTCGACGTCGCCCGTTCGCGCAGCGGCCTCCCGGCCGTCAAGGACGAGGCGTCGGTGCCGCGCTCCTCCGGCCTGGCCCTGGCCCGCAAGGCCGCGGCCGCGCTGAAGTTCCACCGGCTCGTCGGCGGCGTCGAGGCGTCGCTGGTGATCCTGGTCGCGGGGATCGCGGACTTCGTCCACGGCGACCTGCTGTACACCCGGATCGCCGTGGTGCTGCTCGCCGCGATCGCGGTGCTGCAGACCGTGCTGCACCTCGTGTCGATCCTGGCCTCGAGCAGGCTCAAGTGAAGGCGGCCCCGATGCACCGGAACCCGGGGGAGAGCTCCCCGCAGACCGCGAAGGTCGGAGCGGTCGTCCTCACCATGGGCAACCGCCCCGAGGAGCTGCGCGCCCTGCTCGACTCGGTCGCCAAGCAGAACGGCGACCGGGTCGAGGTGGTCGTCGTCGGCAACGGCTCCCCGCTGCCCGAACTCCCCGACGGCGTCCGGACGGTGGAGCTGCCGGAGAACGTGGGCATCCCGGCCGGCCGGAATGTCGGCATCGAGGCGTTCGGGCCCGGCGGCGGCGACGTCGACATCCTGCTGTTCCTGGACGACGACGGTCTGCTGCCGGGCGTGGACACCGCTCAGCTCTGCCGCGAGGCGTTCGCCGCCGACCCGGAGCTGGGCATCATCAGCTTCCGGATCGCGGACCCGGACACCGGCGAGACCCAGCGCCGGCACGTCCCGCGGCTGCGCGCCTCGGACCCGATGCGCTCCTCCCGGGTCACCACCTTCCTGGGCGGCGCGAACGCCGTGCGCACCACCGTCTTCCAGCAGGTCGGCGGCCTGCCGGACGAGTTCTTCTACGCCCATGAGGAGACCGACCTCGCCTGGCGGGCGCTCGACGCGGGCTGGATGATCGACTACCGCTCCGACCTGGTGCTGTTCCACCCGACCACCGCCCCCAGCCGGCACGCGGTCTACCACCGGATGGTCGCCCGCAACCGGGTCTGGCTGGCCCGCCGGAACCTCCCCGCGCCGCTCGTCCCCGTCTACCTCGGGGTCTGGCTGCTGCTCACCCTGGCGCGACGGCCCTCCCGCCCCGCGCTGCGGGCCTGGTTCGGCGGCTTCAAGGAGGGCTGGACCACTCCGTGCGGACCTCGCCGCCCCATGGGGTGGCGTACGGTGTGGCGTCTGACCCGACTGGGCCGACCTCCCGTGATCTGACAAGCTCGGGTCTGAGAGCATCGGGCGTGCCCCGGGACCGGCAGCCGCCGGCGTCGGTGCCACGCCCGATCCGGCTGCGCATCTCGAAGACGAAAGTTTCCATTAGTGAGTGAGACAACGCATGACGGTGCGGTCGCGGTGAGCGCCCCGCCATCACCTGACGAGGGACTGTCCCCGGCGGAGCTGGCGGACAAGTACGGGCTGTCCGTCAGCGGTGCCCGTCCGGGCCTCGGCGCCTACGTGGGCCAGCTCTGGGGGCGCCGGCACTTCATCCTGGCCTTCTCGCAGGCGAAGCTCACGGCTCAGTACAGCCAGGCGAAGCTCGGCCAGCTGTGGCAGGTGGCGACCCCGCTGCTGAACGCCCTCGTCTACTTCCTGATCTTCGGGCTGATCCTCGAGGCCGGCCGGGGCATGGAGATCAAGGTCTACATCCCGTTCCTGGTCACCGGTGTCTTCGTCTTCACCTTCACCCAGAGCTCCGTGATGGCGGGTGTCCGCGCGATCTCGGGCAACCTCGGACTGGTCCGCGCGCTGCACTTCCCGCGCGCCTCGCTGCCGATCTCGTTCGCCCTGCAGCAGCTCCAGCAGCTGCTGTTCTCGATGATCGTCCTCGTCATCGTGGCGGTCTCCTTCGGCAGCTACCCCGCCCTGTCGTGGCTGCTGATCGTCCCGGCCCTGGCGCTGCAGTTCCTCTTCAACATGGGGCTCGCGCTGATCATGGCCCGGATGGGGGCCAAGACCCCCGACCTGGCCCAGCTGATGCCGTTCGTCATGCGGACCTGGATGTACGCGTCGGGCGTCATGTTCTCGATCCCGCTGGTGCTGGAGGGCAAGCCGGCGTGGATCGCCGACGTCCTGCAGTGGAACCCGGCGGCCGTCTACATGGACCTCATCCGCTTCGCGATGATCGACGGATACGGCAGGGAGAACCTGCCGCCGCACGTCTGGGCGCTCGCGCTCGGCTGGGCCGTGCTCGTCGCCGTCGGCGGCTTTGTGTACTTCTGGAAGGCGGAGGAGCGGTACGGCCGTGGCTGAGCAGGACACGGGGGCACGGATCCCCACCGTCATCGCGGACGAGCTGCACATCGTCTACCGCGTCAACGGCGCCCGGACGGGCAAGGGCAGCGCCACCGCTGCCCTGAGCCGCATCGTGAAGCGGGGCGGCGAGTCGCCGGGTGTCCGCAAGGTGCACGCGGTGCGCGGGGTGACGTTCACCGCGTACCGGGGTGAGGCGATCGGGCTGATCGGGTCGAACGGCTCCGGGAAGTCGACCCTGCTGCGGGCCGTCGCGGGCCTGCTGCCGCCGGAGAGCGGCAAGGTCTACACCGACGGCCAGCCGTCGCTGCTGGGCGTGAACGCGGCGCTGATGAACGACCTGACCGGTGAGCGGAACGTCATCCTCGGCGGCCTGGCCATGGGCATGACCCGGGAACAGATCCGCGAGCGCTACCAGGGCATCGTCGACTTCTCCGGGATCAACGAGAAGGGCGACTTCATCACCCTGCCGATGCGCACGTACTCCTCCGGCATGGCGGCCCGGCTGCGGTTCTCGATCGCCGCGGCCAAGGACCACGACGTGCTGATGATCGACGAGGCGCTGGCCACCGGCGACCGGAAGTTCCAGAAGCGCTCCGAGGCCCGCATCCGGGAGCTCCGCAAGGAGGCCGGCACGGTCTTCCTGGTCAGCCACAACAACAAGTCGATCCGGGACACCTGCGACCGCGTCCTGTGGCTGGAGAAGGGCGAGCTGGTCATGGACGGCCCGACCGACGAGGTCATCAAGGCCTACGAGAAGGAGACGGGGAAGTAGCCCGTCCGACGCTCTGCCCGTGGTGAAGGCCCCCGCCGGAGCGCACCGACCGGTGGGGGCCTTCGCGTGTCCGGGGGCCGGCCGCCCCCGTCCGGGACCGTGCCCCGCGCCGCCGGGACCGGTCCGGCGGCGGCACCGGAGTGACCCCCTCCGTTCGACGGACTGCTGTACGGCGTAAGCTGTGCCGGTGCGCAATTGCGGCAAGTCGGGCGTAATGCCCGGGGTGTCGTCGTCGAGCGGTGCGCATCGCCGCAGGCGAGCGGGCGGCGTGTCCGAAATAGGATGTTCTGGGTCAGCAGTGTAGAACGGGAGATGTGACGGCTATGGCTACGGGTACTCTCCGGCTCCGGGGTACGTGCGCCGTCCCCCGCCCGGGTTCACCCCTGGCATCCGGCACCGGCGGCACCACCGCCGCCGGCACGGGCGGCACCACCGCCCCGGTCTCCGGCACACACCGTTTCCCGGCGTCCCACCCGGACGGCTCGGCCTCGCCCGACGGCACGTCCTTCACCGACGGCATGTCCTTCCCCGACGGCACCTCCTTCCCCGACGGCACGGCGCCCGGCGGGCGGCGATGACGGCGGGCACGGCCGAGCACACCCGCGCGGTCCTCGACAAGGCGCGCCGGGAGAACTTCCCCGTGGCGCCCCGGTTCCTGCCCCGCGCCTGGCGCAGCGACCTGATGGCCGTCTACGGCTACGCCCGGCTCGTCGACGACATCGGCGACGGCGACCTCGCCCCCGGCGGCACCGACGCGGTCCTGCTCGGCCTCGACCGCGCCCGCGCCGACGACCGGATCGCCCTGCTCGACGCCCTCGAAGCCGACCTGAACCGCGTCTTCGCCCCCGGCGGCGCACCGCGCCACCCGCTGCTGGCCGCGCTCCGGCCGGCCGTGGACCGCTGCGGCCTCACCCCCGACCCGTTCCGCGGCCTCCTGGAGGCGAACCGGCAGGACCAGCGGGTCCGCCGCTACGCCACCCACGACGACCTCCTCCGCTACTGCGAGCTGTCCGCGAACCCCGTCGGCCGGCTCGTCCTCGCCGTCACCGGCTCCACCACCCCCGAGCGGGTGCGCCGCTCGGACGCCGTCTGCACCGGACTGCAGATCGTCGAACACCTCCAGGACGTCGCCGAGGACCTCGGCCGCGACCGTATCTACCTGCCCGCCGACGCCATGAAGCGCTTCGGCGTCACCGAGGCCGACCTCGGCGCCGCCCACGCGAGCACCGCGGTGCGCGAACTGATCGCCTTCGAGGCGGCGCGCGCCCGGGAGCTGCTGGACGAGGGCACCGCGCTCGTCGGCAGCGTCCGCGGCCGGCTCAGGCTGCTGCTCGCCGGATTCCTGGCCGGTGGCCGCGCCGCGCTGCGGGCCCTTGCCGCGGCCCGGTACGACGTTCTCCCCGGCCCGCCCAGGCCCACCAAGCTCGACCTCGTGCGCGAGCTGGGGGCGACACTGCGAAGAGAGGGGTGAGCCGGAACCGTGAACGGATCCGTACCCGCGTCCGCCCCGGTGCTCGCCGCGTACAGCTACTGCGAGACCGTCACCGGACAGCAGGCCCGTAACTTCGCCTACGGCATCAGGCTGCTGCCGGCCGACAAGCGGCAGGCCATGTCGGCGCTCTACGCCTTCTCCCGCCGGGTCGACGACATCGGCGACGGCAGCCTGGCCCCCGAGGTCAAGCAGGCGCGGCTGGAGGACACCCGCGCGCTGCTCGGCCGCGTCCGGGACGGCCGGATCGAGCCCGACGACACCGACCCCGTCGCCGTGGCCCTCGCCGATGCCGCCGCCCGCTTCCCCATCCCCCTCGGCGGGCTCGACGAACTCATCGACGGCGTCCTGATGGACGTGCGCGGCGAGCGGTACGAGACCTGGGAGGAGCTGCGGGTCTACTGCCGGTGCGTGGCCGGGGCGATCGGCCGGCTGTCCCTGGGGGTGTTCGGCACGGCGGGCCGCGGCGCGCCCGAGGCGGACCGCGCCGCCGAGTACGCGGACACGCTCGGCCTCGCCCTGCAGCTCACCAACATCCTGCGGGACGTCCGGGAGGACGCCGGGAACGGCCGGACGTACCTCCCGGCCGAGGACCTCGCCAAGTTCGGCTGCTCCGCGGGGTTCCACCAGGAGCGGCCCCCGGCCGGCGCCGACTTCACCGGCCTCGTCGAGTTCGAGGTGCAGCGGGCCCGCGCCCTCTTCGCCGAGGGGTTCCGGCTGCTGCCGCTGCTCGACCGGCGCAGCGGGGCCTGCGTCGCGGCGATGGCGGGCATCTACCGGCGGCTGCTGGACCGCATCGCCCGCGACCCGCAGGCCGTGCTGCGCGGCCGGGTGTCGCTGCCGGGGCGCGAGAAGGCGTACGTCGCGGTCCGCGGCCTGTCCGGTCTGGACGCGCGGCACATCACCCGGCAGTCGGTCCGGGGGCGCGCCTGATGGCTCCGGACCGCACCCCGCCGACGGCACCCCGGACAGCCGTCCTCCGTCCCCGGGCAACCCTCGGGCCGCGTACTGCGTCGTGGAGGGCGGTGGCCGAAAACCACCACGGCACCGCACCGGCACAGGAGGGCAGATGACACCGGACAGCACGCCGTCCGGGCTGCCCCGCCAGGGCACGCCGGACGCCGCCGCGCGCACCGCCGTCGTCGTCGGGGGCGGACTCGCCGGCATCACCGCGGCGCTCCGGCTCGCCGACGCCGGCCTGCGGGTGACCCTGGTCGAGGGCCGGCCGCGGCTCGGCGGACTCGCCTTCTCCTTCCGCCGCGAGGGCGCGGCCGGGGAGCTCACCGTCGACAACGGCCAGCACGTCTACCTGCGCTGCTGCGCCGCCTACCGCTGGTTCCTCGACCGCGTCGAGGGCAGCCGGCTCGCGCCGCTCCAGGACCGCCTCGACGTGCCCGTCCTGGACGCCGGGACCGGGGGCGCCCCCCGGCTGGGACGGCTGCGCCGCACCGCGCTGCCGGTCCCGCTGCACCTGGCCGGCGGCCTCGCCCGCTACCCGCACCTCTCGCCGGCCGAGCGGGTCGGCGTGGCCCGGGCCGCGCTCGCCCTCAAGGGGCTCGATCCGGCCGATCCGGCCCTGGACGGCACCGACTTCGCGAGCTGGCTGCGCCGCCACGGCCAGTCGGAGCGCGCCGTCGAGGCGCTCTGGGACCTCGTCGGGGTCGCCACGCTCAACGCCCGCGCCGCGGACGTCTCCCTCGGGCTCGCCGCCATGGTCTTCCGGACCGGGCTGCTCTCCCGGCCGGGCGCCGCGGACATCGGCTGGGCCCGGGTGCCGCTCGGCACGCTGCACGACACCCTCGCCCGCGCCGCGCTCGACGCGGCCGGCGTGCGGACCGTGCTGCAGGGCCGCGTCCGGTCCGTCACCCCGGCCCCGGACGGCGGCTGGCAGCTCGGTCTGCGCCGCGGCGGCGAACCGGAGCGGCGGCTGGGCGCCGACGCGGTGGTGCTCGCCGTCCCGCAGGACGAGACCGCCGCGCTGCTCCCCGAGGGCGCCCTCGACGACCCCGGCCGGCTCCGCGCGATCGGCACCTCGCCGATCCTCAACGTGCATGTCGTCTACGACCGTCCGGTGCTGCGCCGTCCGTTCTTCGCCGCGCTCGGCACCCCGGTCCAGTGGGTCTTCGACCGGACGGACGCCTCCGGGCTCACCGGCGGCGGCCAGTACCTGGCGCTGTCCCAGTCCGCGGCGCACGACGAGATCGACACCCCGGCCGGGACCTTGCGCGAGCGCTATCTGCCGGAGCTGGCGCGGCTCCTGCCCGCGGCCCGGAGTGCGCAGGTGAGAGACTTCTTCGTGACCCGGGAGCGAACAGCGACGTTCGCCCCCGCTCCGGGCGTCGGACGGCTCCGCCCCGCGGCCCGGACCCGGGCACCCGGCCTCTACCTGGCCGGTGCGTGGACCGACACAGGCTGGCCCGCGACCATGGAGGGCGCCGTCCGCAGCGGGATCACCGCGGCGCGGGCAGCACTCTCCGAACAGGGCCGCCCGCATCTCGACCCTCCCCCCGCCTTCCGGCGGGGGAACCCGCAGCAGGAGGCGGCATGACCGCGTTCGTAACGGGGGCGGAGCCCCGAACCCCCGGGACCACGGGACACACCCCCGGGACCACAGGACACAGAGGAGAGACCGTGTCTTCGGACAACCCGGCGATCGACACCGCGGGCGTCACCGCGCTGCTGGAGCGCGGACGGACGCTCGCCACCCCGGTGCTGCGTGCCGCCGTGGACCGGCTGGCGCCGCCCATGGACACGGTCGCCGCCTATCACTTCGGCTGGATCGACGCCGCGGGCCAGGCCGCGGCGGGGGACGGCGGCAAGGCCGTACGCCCCGCCCTCGCCCTGCTGTCCGCCGAGGCGGCCGGCGCCCCGCCCGAGACGGGCATCCCCGGCGCCGTCGCCGTGGAACTGGTGCACAACTTCTCGCTGCTGCACGACGACCTGATGGACGGCGACGAGCAGCGCCGGCACCGGGACACCGTCTGGAAGGTCCACGGACCCGCCCAGGCGATCCTGGTCGGTGACGCGCTGTTCGCGCTGGCCAACGAGATCCTGCTGGAGCTCGGCACGGTCGACGCGGGGCGGGCCACCCGGCGGCTCACCACCGCCACCCGCAAGCTGATCGACGGCCAGGCCCAGGACATCTCCTACGAGCACCGCGAACGGGTCACCGTCGAGGAGTGCCTGGAGATGGAGGGCAACAAGACGGGCGCCCTGCTGGCCTGCGCGGTCTCCATCGGCGCGGTCCTCGGCGGTGCGGACGACCGGATGGCCGACTCGCTGGAGGCCTACGGCTACCACCTCGGGCTCGCCTTCCAGGCCATCGACGACCTGCTCGGCATCTGGGGCGACCCGGAGGCCACCGGCAAGCAGACCTGGAGCGACCTGCGGCAGCGGAAGAAGTCCCTGCCGGTGGTGGCGGCGCTCGCGGCCGGCGGTCACGCGTCCGACCGGCTCGCCGAGCTCCTCGCCGCCGACGCCAAGAGCACCGACCTCGACAACTTCGACGAGCAGGCGTTCGCCAACCGCGCCGCCCTCATCGAGGAGGCCGGCGGCCGGGAGTGGACCTCGCAGGAGGCCCGCCGCCAGCACGCCACCGCCGTCGGGGCGCTCGACGGCGTGGACATGCCCCCGCGGGTCCGCGAGCAGCTCGTGGCCCTCGCGGACTTCGTGGTCGTCCGGCAGCGATGAGCCGCCGCCCGACGGAGATCCACCACAACCACATATAGCGCGCAGTCGCCGGCCGGCGGCCCCCCCCCGCCCTGTTCACAGGCGGGCCGGGGCGCCGGCCGACGGCAGGCCCCAGCACAGCAGAGAACCCACCGGACTCACTGCACGAAGGGGAAGCCATGACTGCGACGACCGACGGCGGCAGCGGGACCGTACCGCCCGGCGCGCCCTCGGCCACCCGGCCGCCCGTACCCGCCGCCCCGGCCCCCGGGGCCGCGCCCGCACCCGCATCCCCGACCCTCGGGGCCGCGCCCGCGCCCGCCGCCGCGCCGGTGCCCGCCGGCCCCGCCCCGGCGGCCGTTCCCGGGGCCCCCGCGGTCCGGGAGGCGGCCGAGCGGGCCGCCGGCCGGGCCGTACGGGACCTGCTCGGCCGGCAGGACCCGCAGGGCTGGTGGAAGGGCGACCTCCAGACCAACGTCACCATGGACGCTGAGGATCTGATGCTCCGGCAGTTCCTGGGGATCCGGGACGCGCGCACCACCGAGGCCGCCGCCCGCTTCATCCGCTCCGAGCAGCGCGCCGACGGCCCCTGGCCCACCTTCCACGGCGGCCCCGGCGAACTCTCCGCCACCGTCGAGGCCTATGTGGCGCTGCGGCTCGCGGGCGATGCGCCCGACGCCCCGCACATGGCCGCGGCGTCCGCCTGGGTCCGCGACCGCGGCGGCATCGCCGCCACCCGCGTCTTCACCCGCATCTGGCTCGCCCTCTTCGGCTGGTGGCGCTGGGAGGACCTGCCCGAACTGCCGCCCGAGCTCATCGCTCTGCCCCGCTGGTTCCCGCTCAACATCTACGCCTTCGGCTGCTGGGCGCGGCAGACCATCGTGCCGCTCACCGTGGTCTCCGCGAAGCGGCCGGTGCGCCCCGCCCCGTTCCCCCTGGACGAGCTGCACGCCCCGGCCGGCACCGCCGCGTCCGGCCGCCGGGCCCCCGCCACCGGCTGGGACGCCCTCTTCCAGGGGCTGGACCGGGCCCTGCACGCCTACCGCAGGGTCGCCGTCCGCCCGCTCCGCCGGGCCGCCCTGGGCAGCTGCGCCCGGTGGATCGTCGAGCGCCAGGAGAACGACGGCTGCTGGGGCGGCATCCAGCCGCCCGCCGTCTACTCCGTCATCGCCCTGCACCTCCTCGGCTACGACCTGGACCACCCGGTGCTGCGCGCGGGACTGGAGTCGCTGGACCGCTTCGCCGTGTGGCGGGAGGACGGCAGCCGCATGATCGAGGCCTGCCAGTCCCCGGTCTGGGACACCTGCCTCGCCGTCATCGCGCTGGCCGACGCCGGGGTGCCCGCCGACGACCCGGCGCTGGTGAAGGCCGCCGACTGGATGCTCGCCGAACAGGTGCTCCGGCCCGGCGACTGGGCCGTGCGGCGGCCCGGACTCCCGCCCGGTGGCTGGGCGTTCGAGTTCCACAACGACGTCTACCCGGACATCGACGACACCGCCGAGGTCGTCCTCGCGCTCCGCCGGGTCCGGCACCCCGACCCGGCCCGGGTCGAGGACGCGGTCCGGCGCGGGGTGCGCTGGAGCGCCGGGATGCAGTCCCGGAACGGCGCGTGGGCCGCCTTCGACGCCGACAACACCGGCTCCCTGCCCGGCCGGCTGCCGTTCTGCGACTTCGGCGAGGTCACCGACCCGCCGTCCGCCGACGTCACCGCGCACATGGTGGAGATGCTGGTGGGGGAGGGCCGGGCGGCCGACCCCCGCACCCGGCGCGGCGTCCACTGGCTGCTCGCCGAACAGGAGGCCGGCGGCGCCTGGTTCGGCCGCTGGGGCACCAACTACGTCTACGGCACCGGATCCGTCGTCCCGGCACTGATCGCCGCCGGCGTCCCCGCCTCGCACCCCGCCCTCCGCCGCGCCGTCGGCTGGCTGGAGCGCGTCCAGAACGAGGACGGCGGCTGGGGCGAGGACCAGCGCTCCTACACCGACCCCGAGTGGGCCGGCCGCGGCGCCTCCACGGCCTCGCAGACCGGCTGGGCCCTGCTCGCCCTGCTCGCCGCCGGGGAGCGCGACGGCACGGCCGTCACCCGCGGAGTGGAGTGGCTGGCCCGGACCCAGCGCGAGGACGGCACCTGGGACGAGCCGTACTTCACCGGCACCGGCTTCCCCGGGGACTTCTCGATCAACTACCACCTCTACCGGCAGGTCTTCCCGCTGACCGCCCTCGGCCGCTACCTGCACGGCACCGGCGACGTCCGCGGAACGGGGCCGGAACCCGGTGGCCCGCGGCGCGCCGACCTCCACCGGGCCCCCTGATGGCCGCCCCCGCCACCGGACCGCTGGTCATCGCCTGCGCGCTGGGCATCGAGCGCTTCGCCCTGCGCAGCGGCGACCGCAGCGGCGCGGCGGGACCACTGACCGTCCTGCGCACCGGGATGGGCCCGGCCGCGGCGGAGCGCACCGTGCTGCGTACGCTGCGTGACGACCCGGCGCACCGGGGCGCGGCGGTCATCGCCACCGGCTTCTGCGCCGGCCTCGCCCCCGGCATGCACCCGGGGGACCTGGTCCTCGCCGACGAGACCCGGGACGCCGAGGGGAGCATCCCCTGCTCCGGCACGGAGGTGCTGGCCGGGGCGCTCACCCGGCTGCTCCGGGACCGGCCCGGCGTCGGCCTCCACCGCGGCCCGCTGACCGGCTCGGACCACGTGGTGCGCGGCGCCGAGCGGGCCACGCTGCGCGCCACCGGGGCCATCGCGGTGGACATGGAGTCGGCCGCGACCCTGCGCAGCGCCACCCGGGTGCCCCGCGACGCCGCGGACGGGCAGGCCGGGCCGCGTCCGGTTGCGGCCGTCCGGGTGGTCGTGGACGCTCCAGAGCATGAGCTCGTCCGTGTGGGGACGCTCCGCGGTGGAATATCAGCCTTCCGCGTACTGCGCGCTGTCCTTCCGGCTTTCTTCGAATGGCACCGATCTCTGCTGCTCCCCTGGAGGTGAGCTAGATGGCCATGCCGCTCCGCCAGTCCATCCGGGTCGGGACGTACCTGCTGGAACAGAAGCTACGGCGGCGGGCGAAGTTCCCCCTGATCGTCGAGCTCGAACCGCTGTACGCCTGCAATCTCAAGTGCGAGGGCTGCGGGAAGATCCAGCACCCGGCCGGGGTGCTGCGCCAGCGCATGCCGGTCGCGCAGGCGGTCGGCGCCGTGCTGGAGTCCGGCGCCCCGATGGTCTCCATCGCGGGCGGCGAACCGCTGATGCACCCGCAGATCGACGAGATCGTCGACCAGCTGGTGGTCAAGCGGAAGTACGTCTTCCTCTGCACCAACGCGATGCTGCTCCGCAAGAAGATCGACAAGTTCACCCCCTCCTCCTACTTCGCCTTCGCCGTGCACATCGACGGCCTGCGCGAGCGGCACGACGAGTCCGTGGCCAAGGAGGGTGTGTTCGACGAGGCGGTGGCCGCGATCAAGGAGGCCAAGCGCCGCGGCTTCCGGGTCACCACCAACTCGACCTTCTTCAACACCGACACCCCGCAGACCGTGGTGGAGGTGCTCAACTACCTCAATGACGACCTGCGCGTCGACCAGATGATGATCTCGCCCGCCTACGCCTACGAGAAGGCCCCCGACCAGGAGCACTTCCTCGGGGTGGAACAGACCCGCGAGCTGTTCAAGAAGTCCTTCGCCGGCGGCAACCGGCGCCGCTGGCGGCTCAACCACAGCCCGCTCTTCCTGGACTTCCTCGAGGGCAAGGCCGACTTCCCCTGCACCGCGTGGGCGATCCCCAACTACTCGCTCTTCGGCTGGCAGCGCCCCTGCTACCTGATGGCCGACGGCTATGTGCCCACCTACCGGGAGCTGATCGAGGACACCGACTGGGAGGCCTACGGCCGGGGCCGGGACCCGCGCTGCGCGAACTGCATGGCGCACTGCGGCTACGAGCCCACGGCCGTGCTCGCCACCATGGGCTCCCTCAAGGAGTCGCTGCGCGCCGCGCGCGACACCGTGGGCGGAAACCACGGGTGAACCGGGTGCCCGGCGGGCGACCGGTCCGGCCACGGGGCCGGACC